>CAZWTU010000237.1:0-1521 GCA_964637035.1 uncultured Tissierellaceae bacterium | reverse complement strand
ATGCTAGAAACAATACTATGGATTATTTTAAAATTATTATTGAGGGCTTCCTAATTAAAGATTATGAATTTTATTATTAATATTTGTTGACAAAAAATAAAAGATCAGTAGAAATATATCTTATTTCTACTGATCTTTTTATTCTAATATGAAATCTTCTAATACCCTATTAAACCTCATAGGGTTTTCTAATACTAATAAGTGTGTACAATCTTCAAATACTATAAGCTTTGAATCAATAATATTATCCCTTAAATATTCCCCCGTCTCTAGGGAATAAAAAGTACTTTTTTCTCCAAATACAATTAAGCTTGGAATAGTAATCTTTTGTAAAATCCCCCTATAATCACTTTCCCCTATAGATTCCCACATAGAATACATTACATGAGGAGAATTTTTCTTCATTTTCTTTAAGCCCATGTGGATTTGTAATTCATTGAAAACAGGAGATATTGACTTTATAAACTTGTCTGCAAAAGCCATCCAATTTTCCTTTATTAAAGCTAAATCCTCCTCATGGTCCTTCGCCCCATATTCCCCGTGTAAAAGACCTAATTTCCATTCATTATCATTCAATGACTTAGGCCCCATATCTACTATACATATTTTACATATATTGTCAGTAGAAAACTCTTTTACATATTCAAAAATAACAGATCCTCCCATAGACCAGCCAACTAATACTACATCCTTCAAATCCAATTTATCTATTAATTCCTTTAAGTCCAAGGCAAATCTTTCAAGGCTTAGACCAAAGTCAACCCTATCAGAAGTCCCATGTCCCCTTAAATCATAAGTTACTATTTTATATTTCTTAGAAAGAATTCTTTGTTGAATCCTAAAGGAATCATGGTCTTCAGAAAAACCATGGATAAAAACAATAGGTTTACCTTGTCCTTTTATTTGATAATAAATCCTTGCATTATCACTTGTGATTAAAAAACTTATTATTACCACCTCTTATAAATATTTATTTAAATACTAGCTAAATTATAAAGTTACTTTACTAAACTTCTAAGGGGTAAGATTAAATTCAAAATGCTGATAATCCTTTAGGGAATTCCACTCCCCTCCCCAGGTCCAGCCCCTCTCTTTAAATGCATTGTAACAAACATCTCCCTCTACAATCATACCTTTTCTTATATTATCCCTATCTAAGTATTCCATACCAGTCTCTGGGAGTATAATATCGCCCTTAACATAGGGGTTTTGTACTGGATTAATATCTATAGCAACTCCATAACTATGCTTAGACAACTTACCCCCACTTCCTGCAATTTCCCTATAACAAAAGGCTGAGGAATTGTTGTCTAACATTGATAAGTCATCGTCTGCCTCATATTCATCTATTATGTTTATTTTATCAATTGGAAACTTAGCTATATATAGTTCCTCAAAGATTTCTATAACATCATCAGCTACTCTTTTATTAACTATAATTTCACCTGTATATTCCTTATCATCAAATCCCCAATGGCTTATTTGAACATATACCAAGTCATCTATCTGTATTTTATCATT
>CAZWTU010000236.1:0-1525 GCA_964637035.1 uncultured Tissierellaceae bacterium | reverse complement strand
CTAATAATATATTTGACTAGGAAAACGGCTGCAATGTAATACTTACTAAGTAAAATCTAACCCTGTTATTATTCCGGTAAATTTACTGCAATAATAATAGGGTTGTTTAATATCTAATTTGCAGCTATTAATAAGTAAAAAAGCAACAAGACAAAATATATTATTGCCATTCATATGTCAGCTGGGAATTATAAAAACTTTGGAAAGATTGTTGACAAAACTAACTGTGGATGGTATATTATAGATAGACACCCCCCTAGGGGGTGGGGTGACGAACAGATAAGGAGTGAAATAATGACTATTAAAAAAATAAGCGTTGATGTCTTAGGTATGACCTGTGCGGCCTGTTCCACCAGGGTAGAAAAGGCTTTAAATAAGCAGGATGGAGTAAAAACTGCAACAGTAAACCTATTGGCAAATAAAGCAACTATAGAATTTGATACAGATAAGATAAAAGAGCTAGAAATAATTAATACTATAGAGAAGACCGGATATGAAGTCCCCTTAGAAAAGAGGACTTTAACCGTAGAAGGTATGACCTGATCATCTTGTTCCTCTCGTGTAGAGGCAGAATTAAACAAACTTGAAGGTGTAAAGGCTACAGTCAACCTAGCTACTAACAAAGCAACAGTAGAATACCCTTCTGGCCTACTAACTGATGAAATCTTAATAAAAACAATTGAAAAGGCAGGATATAAGGCAGAGGTAGAAATAGAAAGAAATTTGGACAGAGAAAAGGAATTAAGGGATAAAGAAATTAAATCTCTTAAGAGATCATTTTTAATTTCAGCAATATTAAGTTTGCCTTTATTCTCAGCAATGTTTTTCCATATGGCTGGAGCTGACAATGCATTAGCTAATTTATTAGGAAATGGATGGTTCCAATTAGCCCTTGCCACTCCAGTTCAGTTTATTATTGGATGGAGATTCTATAAAGGAGCTTTCAAATCTCTAAGAGGTGGGGGAGCCAACATGGATGTATTAATAGCCATGGGAACTTCAGCAGCCTACTTCTTTAGTATTTACAACCTTGCCATAGGTGTTCCTGAATTCTATTTTGAGGCTTCAGCTGTTATTATTACATTGATAGTATTAGGAAACACTTTTGAAGCAGTAGCTAAAGGTAAAACCTCAGAAGCTATTAAAAAGCTTATGGGATTACAACCTAAAACAGCTAGGATAGTTAGAGATGAAGTAGAGATGGATATACCCATAGAAGAATTAGTAGTGGGAGACATTGTAGTTGTAAGGCCAGGAGAGAGGGTCCCTGTTGATGGAATTATAGTGGAAGGTAATTCATCCCTAGATGAATCCATGATAACTGGAGAGAGCATACCTATAGATAAGACTATAGATGATGAAGTTGTAGGAGCTACGATTAATAAATTTGGTACTTTTAGATTTAAGGCTACAAAAATAGGTAAGGACACCGTCTTATCCCAAATTATTAAATTGGTTGAAGATGCTCAAGGGTCCAAAGCGCCTATTCAAAGATTAGCAGATAAAATTTCAGGCATATTTGTTC
>CAZWTU010000235.1:0-1527 GCA_964637035.1 uncultured Tissierellaceae bacterium | reverse complement strand
GTTCCTTTTCCCAAATTTTTTGCCACTTCTTTTCAATTTCATTTGGTTTGTATTCGATCACTTTTTTATCCTCCCTTATTTAAAATTCTGCTGATCTTACAGTTCTAGGGAATGGTATAACATCCCTAATATTCGTCATTCCTGTTATATACATTAATGCTCTTTCAAATCCTAAACCATATCCAGCGTGTTTTGTTCCACCGAATTTTCTAAGTTCTAAATACCACCAGTAATCTTCTGGTTCCATGCCCATATCAATTATCTTTTGCTCTAAAACATCAAGTCTTTCTTCCCTTTGGGAACCACCTATTATTTCGCCAACTCCTGGAACTAATAAGTCCATAGCAGCTACAGTTTTTCCATCATCATTAATTCTCATGTAGAAGGCCTTTATATCCTTTGGATAATCAGTTACAAATACTGGACCTTTAAATACTTTTTCTGAAATATATCTTTCGTGTTCAGTTTGTAAGTCAATTCCCCATTCTACTGGAAATTGGAATTCCTCTTTAGAGTCCTTTAATATTTCTATGGCTTCTGTATATGTTATTCTCTTAAAGTCTGAATTGACAAGGTTTTCTAATCTTTCAATTAAGCCTTTATCTACAAAGTTATTGAAAAACTCCATTTCTTCCTTAGCATTATCCATTACATATTTTATAATATATCTCATCATTTCTTCTGCAAGGTCCATGTTATCATTTAAATCAGCAAAGGCAATCTCTGGTTCCATCATCCAAAATTCTGCAGCATGTCTTGCAGTATTAGAGTTTTCAGCTCTAAAGGTAGGTCCAAAAGTATAAATATTCCTAAATGCCATTGCATAGGCTTCTCCTTCTAATTGTCCTGAAACTGTTAGGTTTGTGTCCTTTGTAAAGAAATCCTTTGAAAAATCTACTTCTTTTTCCTCTGTTAAAGGTACATTCTTAAGGTCTAATGTTGTTACTCTAAACATTTCTCCTGCACCTTCAGCGTCTGATCCTGTTATTATTGGTGTATGAACATAGACAAATCCTTTTTCTTGGAAGAATTGATGGATTGCATAGGAAAGTACTGATCTAACCCTAAATACAGCATTAAAAGTATTACTCCTTGGTCTTAAATGTGCAATTGTTCTTAGGTACTCCATAGTATGTCTTTTCTTTTGCAGGGGATAATCTGATGGTGAATGTCCTTCTATTTCAATATTAGTTGCTTTAATTTCAAAGGGTTGCTTTGCCCCTGGTGTTTCCACTAAAGTTCCCTTAACTATTATTGCAGAACTTAATCCTAATTTTTCAATTTCCTTAAAGTTTTCTAAGTTTTCTTCATAAATAACCTGTATTCCTTTGAAGAATGTGCCGTCATTTACTTCTAAAAATCCAAAGGCCTTAGATGCTCTAGAATTTCTTATCCAACCCTCAATTTGTATTTCTTTATCTGCATATTTACTAAGATCATTATAAATAGCTTTAATTGTTGTTCTCATTTTGCACTCTCCTTTCATTTTTTCAAAAACAAAAAAACTCTCATCCAAAAGGACGAAAG
>CAZWTU010000234.1:0-1532 GCA_964637035.1 uncultured Tissierellaceae bacterium | reverse complement strand
GAATTTTGATTAGAAATTAGAGTCAAGCTACCTTTAGTTTGAGGAAACTGAATCAACTAGTCAGGGATCTTTTATCATAGATTAAATTACACATTTACATAGGATCGTATAAATAATTTGAAATAAACTAAGGAAGAGAATAATTAATTAGTAGTTGTTGTGTAAGGAGGAAAAAAATGAGCCAAGTAGAATATCAGTATTTTGAAAATCTTAAGGTTTACCATAAAGACTCAGATAGATTTGATTATATGCCAGATGGTAATCCACCTGTAACCAATATGATAGGTGTCTCTTTAAATGATTTTCACAAAGCCACTTTTGATTTAGGGAATTACAATGGCAATGTAATTGACGCTGAAAGCAGAAAATTTTACGAGTCACTTGTAGATTTTATGATTGAAGAAAAAGATGGCACTTATTATAAGAGGTTAGATTTTGAGAATTCTGAAACGTCTATTATATCTTCGCTAAATTTCTTTATGGGAATGATTGCAGCTAAAATAGTTGCTGAAAAACAGTACAATGTGTCAAAATTATATCATTTAACTGATACTAACGCTTATGCGCATAAAATAATTATCAACAATGGTCAAGAACTAAAAAAGCATCCCGATTTTATTGGAGTTAATAATAGCAACGAACCAATAATAGTGGAAGCAAAAGGGAAATCGAAATATAAATTTAGCACAAAGATTACATGTGAAGCGAACAAGCAATTAAAAAGTATTTATAAAATCGATGATGTTAGTAATGGCATTAGAAAACATAGTTATTTTAGCTACCAGATAAAAAAACATATTATTGGTTCTACTTTTTATAATAATGGTAAAAGACTTACATTTCATGATATAGATCCAAATGATATAGGAGAGGAAATACTACAAGTAGACTTTAATAAATTAGCATATGATTATTACCGTAATTATATGTTGATTTTATTGAGCTATCCTACAACACTGGATTATAATCTTAATATTATAAAAGCTGAATTTGATGACTACATAGTTGGTCTAAATAAAAAGATATACGATGAATTAGAGAGTTATAGAACTTATTATAAATCAGTGACGAATTTAGAGAATTTAGATATAGATAGTAAACTTGAAGAAAAAATAAATGGTTACATAGAAGGATTAAGAACAGAAGGATGTTATTATAGTGATGGCGTGTATTTTGAATATAAGGGCATTAAATAGCTATAAATGTAGAATTCATTAATCGTTTATATATACAAAATTGAGATGCCAGAATTAGAAAATGGTGATACTAACAGAAGCTTTAAGTATTATTAATAATTAGAGATGTACTTTTATTGAGGAGGAACGTATTGTTTATAAGATGGTTTTGGAAGTGAAATAAATTAGTTACTGTAATCTTTGTATTGTCTTTTGTTTTAGTGCTGTCTCATGTTATGATATTGGACTTATGTGAACTTATTATTACAGATTATGTTCATATACTTTCGTTTATCGAACAGTTGGATAGGCTACACTTAGTTGGACAGAAAAGATAAGGTGTGTATAATAAACACA
>CAZWTU010000233.1:0-1569 GCA_964637035.1 uncultured Tissierellaceae bacterium | reverse complement strand
TCCTAACATATCCAAGAACAGACTCCAGATTTATATCTGATGATTTAGTCCCAACCTTAAAAGACAGGGTTAATGCCTGTGGTGTTGGTCCTTATGGAAAATTTGCTAATAAGATATTGAGAAATCCTATAAGGGGAAATAAATCCTTTGTAAATAATGCAAAAGTAACAGATCACCATGCAATAATACCTACAGAACAAAGAGTGTTATTATCTGAGTTAAATGACAGAGAAAGTAAAATTTATGATTTAGTAGTTAAAAGATTTTTAGCAGTCTTATCTCCAGCAATGGAATATGAGCAAACTACAATAAAAGCTAAAATAGGAGAGGAAAACTTTATAGCTAAAGGCAGAAGGGTAATTTCAGAAGGTTGGAAGGAAATATACTCAGGTAGATATGAAGAAGATACAATTGAAGATGACATTGATGAGCAAAGACTTCCACTTATAAATGAAGGAGATATACTGAAGGTTTTAGAACTTATTCAAACAAATGGTAAAACTAAGCCTCCAGCACCTTTAAATGAAGGAACATTACTTTCAGCCATGGAAAACCCAGCTAAGTATATGTCAGATGAAAGCAAAGCATTAATAAAGATAATAGATGAAACTGGTGGAATCGGAACTGTTGCTACTAGGGCAGATATAATTGAAAAGCTTTTTAGTTCATTTTTGATAGAAAAGAATGGTAAAGATATATTTATTACATCAAAGGGAAAACAATTACTCGAATTAGTTCCGGAAGAATTAAAATCTCCTGCATTAACGGCAGAATGGGAACAGAAATTAGGCCTTATTGCCAATGGAAAACTTAGTAAAGACAAATTCATAAAAGAAATGAAAGAATACTCAAAAACCCTAGTTAAAGAAATTAAAAATAGTGATCAAGTATTCAGACATGATAATTTAACTAGAAATAAATGTCCTGATTGTGGTAAGTTTATGCTGGAGGTTAAAGGTAAAAGAGGGAAGATGCATATATGTCAGGATAGAGAATGTGGACATAGGAAAAACATTTCCCAAACTACTAATGCAAGATGTCCAAAGTGTAGAAAAAGGCTGGAACTTAGAGGTGAAGGAGAAGCTCAAACATTTGTATGTTCTTGCGGTCATAGAGAAAAATTATCAAGTTTTAATGAAAGAAGATCTAAGGAAAAAAGTAAGATCTCTAAAAAAGAAGTAAACAATTTCTTAAGACAACAAAAAAAGGAAAAGGAAGAACCATTAAACACGGATTTAGCAGATGCCTTATCAAAGTTTAAATTTTAATATAAGAAAATGAGATGGTTGATAGACCATCTCATTTTTATTTATATTATAAAAATAGGTAAAAGTAATGGAATGACACAATAGATATAAAGTATGACATAATATTATAAAAAAATAGATAAAAAGGCTTTTAATATTCGACAATATCTGTTACAATATGAATGTTAAAATAATTAACAAATAAAAAACAGGCCTAATAGGGTAGAAATTAGAATTGCAAGGACTAGTTGTAATATTATTATAAAGGAAAGAGGTTGAATAATAAGATGACAAAAATTGATTTAAGCAAGTATGGTATTTC
>CAZWTU010000232.1:0-1571 GCA_964637035.1 uncultured Tissierellaceae bacterium | reverse complement strand
TACAAAGGTACCGGGCACCACCCGACTTTTGTCGAAACTTATTGAATGAAATAAAATAGCAAACTAGATACATCATAGGTAGTCTATTTATGGTGTATCTTTTTATTTCTTTGTTTTTGTCGTCAAACCTTGTTTTTGTGACTTTAATTAATAATCGATCTAAACTGAATCAAAGGAATAATAGTTTTGAAATCACTATATAAATGGTATAATAGTAACTGACCTACGGGCCTGGATTTTCCTCTGTTTTTGCATTAAGGTTTAAGAACAAATGAACCTTTTAAAAAGAATTGGGTATAATACATATAAGCAACAAATAAAATAAGTAATAATTTGTTTTGATTTAAAGCTCTTGATGATATATAATAGGATTATAAGAATACGGTATCTTAAAAGGAGGGATAAGAATGGCAACATCATCTTTTAATAAAGATTTTACTTTAAACACTAAAAAAGCAGTGGAGTCATTTGAGAGAATAATATCTACTCCAACTAAGAGTATTAAAACTAATAAAGATTTATTTTCATTTGAAAGAGGGAAATATGGAGAACAAAAATTAAAACAAATGTTATCCCGTTAAAGAAGATGCTAAAGATTTAAAATGAAATTAAGAATATTAAGTCTTTAAATATAAACTTCAAATTACTGTGAATAATATAATAAAGGGATGGTTTTTATGGCAACTAAAAGTATATTAAAAAATATAGATATAAAAGAAAGAAGAATGGGACGTTCGATTATATTAGCTTTGGAAAATGCTGAGGGGAAAAAAGCAAAAGAAGTTAAATTAAGTCGTACTTGTAAAGAGGTAAAAGGAAGCAAAATTAAAGATATATTTGGAAATGTATAAATGACGGGATATACGCTTATAAACTTGAGAGAAATGATTGAACAACTTGGAGAGGATAAGACTAAAACTATTCTCTCCAAATTTAATTGTCCTCACAATAAAGATGTAGATGATTTTTTAAAGTTTAAATCCATAGAGTTTTCAAAACAAGGAATTGCCATAACATACTTAGTATTTGTATCATATAAAAAAGAAAATATCTTGGTAGGATATTTCACACTATCTACAAAAATTATTGCTATTTATAAGACAAGCTTAAGTAATACTTTGCGTAAAAGAATCGCAAAATTCGCTCAGTATGATGTAGACTTTAAAAGATATTCTTTGGCAGCTAATCTTATAGGGCAACTTTCAAAAAACTTTTACAATGAATACAATGGATTAATCACTGGAGATGAACTTCTAAAGCTTGCTTGTGATAAAGTTAAAGCTATACAAGGAGAGATAGGTGGCAGAATGGTATACCTAGAGTGTACAAAGCTACCGGGTACCACCCGAATTTTGTCGAAAAGCTTAACTGAACTAAATAGAGCTAAACTAAGGAACTTCAAGGATAGAAATATCTTTGGAGTTTTTTTTGTTCGCTCAGCATGGGCGTAAACTACTGAAAATCTACTTGAAAATATTGTGGAAAAGAGGAATTTCTTTGAAGCATACAAGAAAGTAGTAGCTAACAAAGGAAGTAGTGGAATAGATGGAATGAGAGTAGATGAACTTCTA
>CAZWTU010000231.1:0-1615 GCA_964637035.1 uncultured Tissierellaceae bacterium | reverse complement strand
AGGATGAAAATTGAATAATTATTAAAACAAAAGAAAAGGGGCTTGTCATTGTGCAGGCTCCTTTTCTTTTGCCTGTCATTCAGAGCTTGTTGAGGAATCTGTGTTTTAAGGCATAAGATTACTCATTTCATTCCAAAGACTGGATCTTTAAGATGGACTATTTGTAAATTGGGTCCCAGTTGTAATTTTAAGCCAAGTTAAAAAATATTTATATATCAGGAGGGCAAAATGGATTATAATAAAAGTTACTTAGTTTTGCATGTGGGGTTTTTGATAGGATTTGTTTTAGCAATTTTAGGTTTATCAATTGAAATAAATTTTCTTGTATATCTAGGAGTTATATTGGTAATAGGTGGTTCAGTTCAAGCATTCATATTCTACAAGTGTCCAAATTGTGGGAAATCTTTCAATATTAGAGGTAAAAAACCAAAGTATTGTCCTGAATGCAGTTATAAATCAAAATAAATATATAAAAGAGGAGGCTTTAAAGTGGTAAAATTAATTAAAGACATAAGGAATAATAAAATAATTACACTACTATTATCCTTCCTAGGAATTGCTTTACCTTTAATTATGTTTGGAGAAGAATCCTTTTTTAGATTTAAAATTACATATCCTCGATTTATACAAAATATTAATGAATTTATTTATTCTCTTTGTTCTGGTGATTTAATATCAGTTTTTAGAATCTTATTAATAATTATGATTTTATCATTAATATTTATAAAAAATAAGATAATAAAGGCAATAATTGCATTTGTAACATTATTCCCATTTCTAGAGGCATTATGGTTTGGATATCATGTGAATGAATTTAGTTTACTTAAATACATAATAGAGGTATTAAAAGAATTACTTTTCCTAAATTAAGTTTTATAATATTTAAGTGGACGAAACTAATATCCCTATGTACTTTAAATGAAAATAAGTTTACAAGCTTTTTAATTCCCTTTAAGAATTGAGTAAAACTGAAGTATTTATTCATAGCAAGAAAAATGCAACCTATAATTGCGGAAAGGTTGGTGGTGCAACCTACCTATTTCTTATTATGCATGCTCCTTTTCTTTTGATACTAAAGAAATGAAACTTGCAGGATTGTTTTATAAGTAAAAGATAATATAAGTTGTTTTTACAAATAGATATATTTATTAGTTTGGCTTATCTAGAGCAGAAAAATAAAGGGACTAGAATATTCTAGTCCCTTTATTTTTATAAATTATATTAATTTAATTATTAATATTATCCTCATGGATTTCTGAAAAACCTTTCTTATCAGTCATCTTTTGAATAATCATTAAGGTTCCAATCATTAATACTATTCCGATTGGTAATGATATTATACTTTCTGTAAATCCGGCTATAATATATGTGATAAAAGAAACACCGGCAACAGTTAAAGCATAAGGCAACTGAGTTGATACGTGAGTTATGTGGTTAACCTGGGCTCCTGTTGAAGCCATGATAGTAGTATCTGATATAGGTGAACAATGGTCCCCACAAACAGCTCCTGCAAGACAAGCTGAGATTCCTATAATAAGCATTTCTGGAGATAAAGCTGAACCT
Source organism: uncultured Tissierellaceae bacterium (assembly GCA_964637035.1). Lineage (GTDB taxonomy): Bacteria > Bacillota > Clostridia > Tissierellales > Tissierellaceae > CAZMMV01. The sequence goes on along the minus strand of CAZWTU010000231.1, from coordinate 52 downwards.
AAACCTACAACAATTGGAATAAGTATTCCAAATGTTCCCCATGATGTTCCTG
>CAZWTU010000230.1:0-1632 GCA_964637035.1 uncultured Tissierellaceae bacterium | reverse complement strand
AAGTTTATAACCCATCTTAAGTTAGTCAAATAATCACTCCTAATCTATTTTTTATTTCTTCTTTTCTTTCTCTATATAATCTGCAATAGCTGCCCTTAGCCCTTTTACACCTAGAACTGAACAATGAATCTTGCTTTCAGGTAAACCATCTAGAGCATCAATTAACTGTTTTTCTGTAATCTTCATAGCTTTTTCTATAGTTTTTCCCTTTGCCATTTCCGTTATCATACTACTGGTAGCTATGGAAGCAGTGCAACCAAATACTAAAAAACTTATATCTTTTATTATATTGTCCTCTACCTTAATATAAACGGTTAAAGAATCTCCACATTTTAAATCGCCAAATTTACCTACTCCATCAGGGTCCTTCATGCTGCCCACATTTCTTGGACTCATAAAATGTTCTATTACTTTCATTGAATAATCTGAGTACATTTTCAACACTTCCTATTATTTAATTTGTTTATAGTTTCATTCTAACACAAAATATGCATTCTGTTAAAAGAAAATTCAGGGCTACTTATTTCTAAGGAGCCCTGAATTTTAATAAGACCTTTCTAATATTCAATATCTACTATCATATTACACTCTATTTATATTCTATTAAAAGTTCTGCTATTTGGACTGCATTTGTAGCGGCACCCTTCCTTATATTATCTGCCACTAGCCATAAATTGATTCCATTGTCTATAGAAAAATCCCTTCTAATCCTTCCAGCGTAAACTTCATCCATGCCCTCTACATCTATTGCCATTGGATATATATTGTTTTTTATATCATCTTTTACCACTAAACCTTTAGATTTCTTTAATATAGATAGGATTTCCTTCATTTCAAAGGGTCTTTCAAATTCAAGATTTACAGATATACTATGGGAATATTTTACCGGTATCCTAACCGCTGTTGCTGTTATTTTAATCTCTTCATCATTTAATATCTTCTTAGTTTCATTTATCATTTTCATTTCTTCCTTCGTATATCCATTTTCCATGAAAACATCAATATGAGGAAGTGCATTGCCTTCTATTTTATAGGGATAAAATTCTACTATTCCTTCTTCTAAGTCCTTTAAGCCTCCTAAACCCGAACCTGATACTGCTTGATAAGTTGAAAACACTATTCTCTTTATCTTTAAGCTTTCATGTAAATTCTTAAGGGGAACAACTCCCTGTATAGTAGAACAATTTGGATTAGCTATTATACCCTTATGCCATTTAATATCCCCTGGATTTACTTCTGGTACTATCAAAGGTACATCCTTATCCATTCTAAAAACACTACTATTATCAATAACAGTCATGCCATTTTCTACTGCTAGTTTAGCATATTTTTCACTTATGCCCCCTCCAGCTGCAAAAAAAATGAAATCTATTTCTTTATTCAATGCTTCTTCTCCTAATTCCTCTACTATATATTCTTTTCCCTTAAATAAGATTGTCTTGCCAGCTGATTTTTTTGAGGCAAAAAAGAATATATTGTGAATGGGGAAATTCCGTTCTTCTAATACCTTGATTATTGTACTTCCCACTAAGCCTGTAGCACCTGCTACTCCTACATTATACTTTTTCATACAATCCCTCCAATTATTTAATCTATTATATACTTTATTCTCATACTAGTATTTATGCTACA
>CAZWTU010000229.1:0-1637 GCA_964637035.1 uncultured Tissierellaceae bacterium | reverse complement strand
TTAATACATTAAGGCCAGATAAAGGTTAGATACTTATATCTTTAATAAAGAGGGATATTTTAGTAAAACAACTATAATATTGGAATAAAGGGGGATTTACAATGATGCAAATAGAAATGATTCCACAAAAAACACTTTTCTTTGATACTGAAACTACAGGATTTAGGCCAGGAAATATATGTCAGTTATCCTATATAGTCATTGATGGGGCAGAGATAAAGGGCAGCAATTATTTCTTTACAGTTCCTTATGTTGAGCCAGGAGCACAAGGCGTTCATGGCCTAAGTGTAGGGAAATTAAAAAAACTATCCAACAATAAAACTTTTAAAGACAAAATCGATTTATTTAAAGAAGATTTCCATAATGCAGATTTATTAATAGGACATAATATTAGTTTTGATCTAAACTTTATAATCTCGGAATACAAACAAGCTGGATACGATTTTTATTCTAATGAGAGCATGTGTACCATGAAACATTTTACAGACATATGCAAGATACCAAAGTATAATGGATATGGATACAAATGGCCAAAACTAGAAGAATTGACTAGTTTCCTTGATATTAGCCACAAGGATATAATAAAGGCAACTGAAGACATATTTGACTGTAAAGGTGTTGGATATCATGATGCAAGATTCGATACTGTAGCTACATATTTGTCATATATGAAAGGCTCAGAAAAGGGATTGATTGTCTCTAAGGCCAGTTATTAATAAAGATAACTAAGACAAAACAATCAAAAACGCATTGACTTATAGTATATCCGTGTATATACTATAATCATACTAACTATTTAGGAATATAATATATTAAAAGAGAAAATAAAAGTAATTTTAATTAAGAATGGAGGCAATAACTATGATAGTTACGCAATTAGCTAAATGGGGGAATAGCCAGGGTATTAGAATAGATAAAGAGACTTTGAGATCTTTAAATTTTAATTCTGAAGAGATAGAAAATCAAGAAATTGAATTTGAAATGGAAATTAAAAATGATAATATTATCCTTAAGCCTATAAAGAAGACAAGTAAATTAGATAAATTATTTAAAGATTTTGATGGGGATCCAAAAGATTATAAAGCCTCTATTGATTGGGGAAATTCAACAGGGAAAGAAATTTGGTAGTTAATGTGGAGGTAGATTATGAGCGGTAAATTAAAATTATTGAATGACCTAGAATGTGGAGATATTATTAAATTAAATTTTTCTCCGACACGGGGACATGAACAAGATGGCTATAGACCAGCGATGATATTGACTAACCCCAAAAAACAAAACAAGCTTTTGAATGGCATGGTTTCTGTAGCTCCTATAACTCATACAAAGAAAGGCTTTCCATTACATGTAGATTTAGATTCAAGAACAAAGGTGCAAGGTACTATACTTCTAGATCAACATAGGATGGTTGATTTGGAGAATAGAGGATTTGATTATATAGAAAGCTTGCCTATAGATAAACTAAGGCAGTGCAAGGAAATCTTGGAAGCCTTATATGAAGAATTATTTAGCATATAGTATTATATTTTAATAATTGTTTACGTATAGAACGTATGTTAGAATATATGTAAGAGATAGAATAATAAAAACTGAAATCAACCATTAGACCCTAAAGTAGGGTCTTTTATTATATAATA
>CAZWTU010000228.1:0-1646 GCA_964637035.1 uncultured Tissierellaceae bacterium | reverse complement strand
ATATTTCCATACTTCGATTGCTTTTTTCACTGGCTACAGAGGTAGCAATTATTTGTCCATACATTAAGACAATAAAGTATAGTCCAAAGATCAAAATATAAGTATAAAAGTAATTTTTAAAACTATCCTTACCAAGGATTGTGGTTTGAGAATCAATTGGGGTATCATATATTGCCTGGATTTCTTCATATTCTATGCCCTTTGACGTAAGAAGATTCTCCCTGTAAAGATTTGAAAGAGCATTTCTCATAATAAATTCACTTGGATCATTCATTTTTGAGTTATTAACTATATATTCATAAGAAGTAGGAGAATCAATTATGTATCCTGCTTCAACTTCTTCTGATATAACTATATTTTCCAATTCCCTTTTAGTCTTTAATTCAATTATTTCAGCATTAAAAAAATGACTCTTTAAATCCTCCACATTTACTGCATCATTTAAAATCACAAGACCATAATTGCTTGGATCTTCATTTTTTGCTAGTTCTTTATCGATTTTTATCTTATCTGCCTCGTCACCAAATAAAGGTTTTCCAAAGGCATCCATTATAGTTGGTACACTAAAACCTATTATTATAACACCAATCAATATAAGAGTAGTTATTTTAAAGGATTTAGTACCTACTAGTTTAAAAAATTCAAATTTAAATACATTCTTCAAGTTTTTCATTATTCCTCACCTACCTTTTCTACAAATATATCTGCTAAACTAGGCTCATATATGGAGAATTGCTGAACATCGATCTCTAAATCAACTAGATCTTTTAAAAATTGGTTTTTTGTCTTGTTCTTTAAAAGCTCTATAATTATATAATTACTTTTCACTTCAAAGACTCTTATATCCTCAATTTTATTATAAAGTAAATTATTTAAATCTTCAGGACTATAATCCATAGCACTTAAGGTTACTCTATTCTTTCCATATTCTCTTTTTATATCTTTAAGATTACCAGTCAAAGCTATTTTTCCCTTATCAATAAGTGCAATTTCCTCACAAAACTCTTCAACATAGCTCATTTGATGACTAGAAAAGACAACTATTTTCTTCTCTTTTATTAATTCACTGATTATATCCTTTAAAATCTGAGAATTTACTGGGTCAAGACCACTAAAAGGCTCATCTAATACAACAATATCAGGATTGCAAAGTAGAGTTTCAGCTATTTGTACTTTTTGCTGATTACCCTTAGAAAGTGTTTCTAGTTTTTTATCCCTGTATTCAATTACTCCCAATTTTTCAAGCCAATAGATCCCATTTTCCTTAGCATCCTTTTTATTTAATCCCCTGAGAATGCCAAAATAAATAAGTTGTTCCAGTACTTTTTGTTTTGGATAAAGTCCCCTTTCCTCTGGCAAATAACCTATGGAATGTTCCCTAGGCTTAAAGGTTTTACCATCTAAAAGAATTTCACCACTATTTGCTCCAAATAGCCCCATAAGTATTCTTATGGTTGTAGTTTTGCCAGCCCCATTTCTACCTAGAAAGCCCATGGCTTTACCCTGAGTAATGGTAAAGGACACATCATGCAAAACCTCCTTATCAGAGAAACTTTTATTAAGTTCTCTTATTTCAAGAATCATTTTATCACTCTCCCTTTTGTATTCTAATTACATTGTAATATATAAGATATGTATATACAATG
>CAZWTU010000227.1:0-1685 GCA_964637035.1 uncultured Tissierellaceae bacterium | reverse complement strand
TATATTATAGCTCTCCTACACATTTTTATTTTGACTAGAATATCATCATTTCTCTCAATAAGAGTCCGAATCGTGCATGGCACCAAAATGACAAGTTATTGTGTTATATTTGCATTTAGTGTTAAAATATATCATCATAAGAATAAGACTCTATTTTCCCTTCAGCAGCAAGTTTGGCATCCTCAAGCATTGCTTCTATAGCAGGTCTAACTTCACGGCGAATTCTTTTAAATTCCTCAAGTAAATCCTCACCTGATAACCCCTGTGATATTAAATCTGACAAAAGTTGTTCATCAAACTCACCACTGCCCTTTGCCCAAGCACCATCTTCTAAGCCCTGAAGTTCTTCATTCTTATATTTTTCTAATAAGCCCATAAGACTTTTATTACCTTTGACCATGCTTTTCATCATCCTTCTAGCAATGAATCATATATTACCTTTTATTAAGCATTTCCTTTCTTATTTCCTCAATATCATTTTCTGTTAAGCTTGTTATATCCATTATTACATTTGTACTATATCCTTTTATTATGCATGTCATTGTTATTTCCTTAACTTTTTCAAATTTACCTTTTTCTATTCCCCTCTTTTCTCCCTCTTCTCTTAATCTTTCAGCTGCTGTCATAATTAGCTCACCACTTTCTTCCGATATTTTTCCTGCTATTTCAATTAATTCTTTTTCATTTACGTCTTCTCTGACACCCAGAATATATGTTATAGATTCTGTTACATAGTATCTAACCATATCTTTGTCTTTAGTTTTTGTAAATAATGTTATGGCTTCTATAAATATATCTATTACTTCATCTTTTGTTGCATATCTTATTTTATTCAGTGTTCTAATAATTATAGAATGATTTTCATCTAAATTTATATCTTCATCATCTCCTGAATTTGATAAATCAGACAACATATATTCAAAATCTGGTATATATTTCTTCAAGTTATCTGGAAGATCCTTAAAGTTTGGTATCATTTCTCCTAGTGTTCTCTTTACGTTCCACTTATCTTTATTATGATATACTACTAAAGGTATTATAATTGGTATTTCTATTTCTCCTGTATCTGATAAATGTTCTTCTTTTCTTCTAGCTATATCTTCTCTTATCTTAGCTTCCCATACTTCCATCATATACTTTAATACTTGAAATATAACCATCCTATCCCTATAAGATTTGTGCTCAAACAAGAAATATACATAAGCTTCTTTGTTCATTATATTTACCCTAAATAATAAGTCTGTAAACTGTTCTTTTAATTCTTTACTTATATAGCTTGTTGGCTGAGGCTCTAAGGTATTCATATCTGTAATATCTACTAACTCTTTTGGTAGATAATTATTTAAAAAGTCCTTAGCAAAATCTACTTGACCAAATGTAGCCCTAAAGTATTTATCATGTGGTTGATTTAGTTTATCCAAAACATCACCCCCTATTTATTTATCTATTAATTATATTATAACACAAACCCATATTATTTAATAAATGTTTTACTCATTTTGTGATATTGCAAAATAAAAAGAGAGGAACAAAATCTTTCGATCTCATTCCTCTCAATAAGGGTCAAAATGGTGCCTGGGACTGATTTGGCTCTTATTGTAAATATCCGCCAAATATACCTTTTTTCTTCAGTTTCTTTAGCTGTCTTTTATTAGATATACCTTCTATATAGGGATTTACTCCCA
>CAZWTU010000226.1:0-1697 GCA_964637035.1 uncultured Tissierellaceae bacterium | reverse complement strand
GTAATACCAAATATAGTAGGTGTAGATATAGGATGTGGAGTTTTAACTGTTGAACTTGGGGATATGGATATAAATCTACCTAAGCTTGATAAGCTTATAAGAAATAACATACCATCAGGTAGACATGTTCATAGTGGGAGAAAATATAAGTTTGATAGATTACAGGAGTTACACATTCTTAGAGACTTACGAAACACTAAGCGAATAGAAAGAAGTATAGGAACACTCGGTGGAGGAAATCATTTCATAGAACTTGGTGTAGATGGAAAGGGAGATAAGTATTTAACCATACATTCAGGTAGTAGAAATCTTGGTTTACAAGTGGCACAGTTTTATCAAAGACGTGCAGTAGACCTTTGTAGTGGTAAGGGAGAGTATTTTAAAAGAAAAGATGAGATAATAGAAAGCTACAAGAAAGAGGGAAAAAGAAAGAAAATTAAACAGACACTAAATAATTTAAAAAAGGAATATGAAGATTTAAAACCAAAATATCCTAAGGATTTATGTTATTTAACTGGAGACTTCAGGGACCAGTACCTTCACGATATGAAAATATGTCAAGAATATGCAAGTTTAAATCGTGAAACGATGGCAGAAATCATACTTTCAAAGTTGCTAGGTAGAAGTTTAAGAGATTTTGAACACTTCCAAACAATTCATAATTATATTAACTTTAAAGACAATATAATCAGGAAAGGAGCAATATCTGCCCATAAGGATGAAAAGGTATTGATTCCTATCAATATGAGGGATGGGTCAATAATCGGTATGGGGAAAGGAAACCCAGATTGGAACTATTCTGCACCTCACGGAGCAGGTAGGCTTATGAGTAGAACTATGGCTAAGGAAGAACTTACTATGGAAGCCTTTGAGAAGTCAATGGAAGGAATTTATTCTACTTCTGTAAACAAATCAACCTTAGATGAAAGTCCTGCTGCCTATAAACCAATGGAAGAAATAATGGAAAACATGGAGGAAACAGTAGAGGTGCTTCATCTGATTAAACCTATATATAATTTTAAAGCTAATAATCAGAAGTGATAGTGTAAAGCTTGTCATTCCGAGCCTGTGGAGGAATCTGTGTTTTAAGACTTAAGATTCCTCACTTCTTTCGGAATGCCAAGCTTTTTTAGTTCTTCATTTTAATCAACGATAGCTTTCTTACGCCAATTACCCTTCTTAAAGAATATGACATTTATAATAGCTCCGAATGTCCATGCAAATAGTAGAGAGATAAAAATTGACTCAGGCCTTCCCGTAGGATAGGCTTCGCTTCTAGTAAAATAAGCTATACCATAAGCTATGGGAACCCGTACAATAACTGTAATAATAAGTGAAATCCACATGGGAGTCATAGTATCTCCAGCCCCTCTCATAACACCAGATAAGGTTTGGGTTACTGCCATTGCAATATAGCCAAATGCAATTATTCTCATCATATGCATACTTAAATCAACTAATTCGCTTGTCTGTGTAAAGATAGCCATTAGATATTTACCAAAGATTAGAAGCAAAATAGTCAGGGTGGTAGAAACACCTACAGCCATTAGAACTCCTTGTTTAGTACCCTCATCAACACGGTCCATTTTTTTTGCTCCAATATTTTGTCCTGCAAAAGTTGTCATGGCGCTTCCAAATGAAAAGTTTGGCATCATAGCAAAACCATCTACACGCATTATAATAACATTAGCTGCTAT
>CAZWTU010000225.1:0-1725 GCA_964637035.1 uncultured Tissierellaceae bacterium | reverse complement strand
TTTATCTAGGATAATTCTGTAGGTTCACTATCCAATAAATCTGTCTCTTTAATTAATTGCTGTACCTTCTCTTTCTATTCTCCAATTATCAAATGTTCAATAATTATAGTTTAAACTCTTAATATTTTTTACTTTATTTTCATAGTAATAAAGTAACTTTACACAAGCAAAAGCTGCAGTTAGAAGGATTTAGCTTTCTTAGCTGCAGCTTTTTAGATTAGTTTAACATTTCTTCTTAAACTGATATCGAGTAGCTTTGCCAGATGCAAGCTTACTTTTGATGAAAATTAAGTTCTTCCATCAATGCATCTTGTAATATTCTTGAAAAATTCACACCTGATTTTATTGCTTCTTCATTTAACCAACTTGGTATAGTTAGGTTTTTCTTTACTGCCCTATTCTCATGTTTTCTTCTATAATCAGAGAAGTCTACATCTACTAAAGTCACAATATCTTCTTTATCAATACTTTCATTTATTGAATTAGGCATCGGTAATACTTTGCCATCATCCTCCATATCAATGCCTATTAATCCTATTGCATCTCTTGCCATCGCTATAGCCTCCGCTATATCTGATCCTTGTGTCGCGATATCAAAGTCTGGAATTCTTACATAGTAGTCTTCTTCTGACTCTTTTATTATAACTGGATATACTTTTTTCATTTTATTCAGCTCCTTTTTATATAGTAGGGATTAGATAAGTTAAAAATTATAGAACTTAGAGCCCTAGTTTCTTTATAATTGCCTTTGATAACATTTCATTTATTTCTTTATGCCTGGGTATTGGTTCTATATCTTTACCATTTGTGTATATATCATGATTCCCGCCATTTCTTTTTAAGTACCAGCCATTCTTTTCAAGAAGCTTAACTAAGTCTTTTCTCTTCATCTATTCTCCCTCCCGCTAACTATAGTATACTCCTTTTATGCGCATCAGTCAATGTGTTTACTGTATTTACTTTATTATCTATTTTAAAAGCTGCAGTTAGAGGGATTTAGACTTCTTGCTACAGCTTTTTATTTTAATAGTATTATTTCTACTACTAGAAAAGCTAAAAATGAAATGAAATTAATTTAACTTTTTAAATATGGTGATATTTCAAACATATACTATTTGACAAAATAAAAACCACCCTTAATTACGGTGATTACAATGATTACAGTTATATTTTTATATTTGCTACACGCCATACCCTCCTAGGGTAAGTCTGGTAGCTCTTGTAGTCTACTTTATTAAAAATGAACCTAAGACAACTCTATTCCTTCACTATCTAGTAACCTTACCTACTTTCCTAGTTCTTATACCTGATTGTTAATCTCCTATTTCATTTTCAGCTAAGTTTTCTTCATAATATTTTCTAGACATTCTTTTCTCCTCCTATAATAATTATATCATGTTCGGAAAATAATTGTCCTATTTAATATAGCCTATCCAGACATTAATTCAACACTCCTTAATCCACATTCTAAAAAAAGAGCCAGAGAAATTAATCCCTGACCCTTCTTAGCTTATGTTCGAACATTCACCTTATATCATATTTACTTATCTACTTACTAGACCCTTCTTCACTTTCGTTCATCAGGGTAAGCGATTCACACAATTTTAGAAATTCACTAAAATTGGTTCACTGCTTATCTTAATAATTGTAATACTGTTTGAGGTGCTTGGTTTGCTTGCGGACCATCGTGTAGCTTTCACTATACGCCAGACTATATCTTCAACC
>CAZWTU010000224.1:0-1755 GCA_964637035.1 uncultured Tissierellaceae bacterium | reverse complement strand
CCTAGACAATCCAGAAAAATTGGATGAGTTGAAGAGTATATTGGAAGCAGAAAAAAACAAATTCTAAATCCTTTTAATTCATAGTCCTTGCTAGAATATATATTCTAGCAAGGACTATTTTGTTTATTAAATTAATATTCTTGTACTAACCTTGGAAATCATTTAATTAATTTCAAAATGAAAACAATACGACTTGCTCTAATGATTATATTGCTTTTTATCTGTTTTTTAAGCTGTAAAAAGGAAAAAAGAGAAAAAGAGAAAAAACCAAATGTTGTGTTTCTTTTAGTTGATGACTTGGGTTGGAAAGACTTATCATGCTATGGTAGCTCTTTTTACGAATCTCCAAATATTGACCGCTTAGCAACGATGGGAGTGAAGTTTACAAACGCTTACACGCCAAACCCTGTAAGTTCTCCAACAAGAGCAGCAATTATGACTGGCAAATACCCTTCGAGAGTCGGTATTACCGATTGGATTCCTGGTGATGATCCAAAAAACAGGAAGCTGAGAGGTCCTGAAGATATACATGAGTTACCACTTGAAGAAGTAACTGTAGCTGAAATATTAAAAGAAGAAGGCTATAGTACCTTCTTTGCAGGTAAGTGGCATTTAGGAGATAATGAGTTTCTACCAACTAACCAAGGTTTTGATATTAATATAGGAGGAGCTCATTTTGGAAGCCCCCCTGGTGGGTATTACTCCCCTTATAATAATCCGATGCTTGAAGATGGCCCAGAAGGAGAATATTTAACAGATAGATTAACCAATGAGTCTATTAAGTTTATTGAAAATAATCAAAACAATCCTTTTTATATTCACTTATCGTTCTATACAGTCCACACTCCAATTCAAGCGAACAGAGAATATATAGAAAAATTTGAAAAGAAAAAAGAGAATTTAGAAAATAATGTCTGTATAAAAATTAAGGACAAAGGAGGTTATACTGTCCAAAATTAAACAAATGCTGAATATGCATCTATGATTTATGCTTTAGATAAAAATATCGGTCTATTATTAGATAAACTAGAATCACTTGATCTTATGGATAATACGCTTATTATTTTCACTTCTGATAACGGTGGACTCACCACCCTTTATAATAAAAATAATGCTGCTCCTACTTCTGTACTTCCACTCCGTGCAGGTAAAGGATGGGCATATGAAGGTGGTCTTAGAGTACCCTTTATATTAAAACCACTGGGGAGAAAAACAAAAAATAAGCTTTCTAAAACACCTATTATTAGTATGGATATTTATCCAACTATCTTAGATTATATGAAAGTAAACAAAAGACCTGAGCAACATATAGATGCTAAAAGTCTTTATAAACTAATTGAAGGTCATAAAGAAATTAATCGAGAATCTTTGTTTTTTCACTACCCACATTATCATGGTAGCGGATGGACTCCTGGAAGTGCTATCAGAAAAGGAGATTGGAAACTAATTTATTTCTATGAGGATGATAGTATTGAACTTTATAATCTTAAAGAAGATATTAGTGAAAAATATAATTTAGCAGAAAAACATCCAGAAAAAACAAATGAATTACATAAAGACCTTGAAAAGATTATTTTGCAAACTAATAGTAATTTACCTATCCCTAATAAGAGACTTAAAATTGTTAATTAGGTAAATTGGTAGGAGTCTTTAATAATATTATAATATAAATTCTGAATTTGTTCTGTAAAAGACAAGGAGGATATATGATATCGTACAACCCTTGATTATACAAGAGCAAATGGAAAAATACAA
>CAZWTU010000223.1:0-1760 GCA_964637035.1 uncultured Tissierellaceae bacterium | reverse complement strand
TTTCATCTTGTATTATATTGTAAAGAATATCTAACATTTCCCTTCTAAATACTGGATCTAGACCTGATGTTGGCTCATCCATTATAATTAAATCTGCATTATGGGATAAAGCTAGACTTAGGGAGAATTTCATTTTCATGCCCTTTGAAAGTTTCTTTATCTTCATGCTTTCATCTAGTGAGAAATCTTTTATATAATTTTGAAAGGTATCCTCGCTCCACTCTGTGTAAAAAGGTGCAACTATACTTTTCATTTGCTTAATAGTCAAGTCTTCATAAAAGTGTGATTCATCATATACAAACCCTATTCTGTCCTTTACTTGTCTTTCAAATTTTATATTGTCTTTAGCAAATATTTTAACACTACCTGAGTCTTTTTTTAATAAATTCATTATTAACTTTATAGTGGTAGTCTTACCTGCCCCATTTGGTCCAATAAATCCCATTATATATCCTGGTTGAAGATTAAATGATACATTCTTTAATTCAAATCTTTTAAACTCTTTACTTAGGTTTTCTACTTTTAGCATACTATACCTCCTCAAATAAAATTATTAACATGGCTTGTATTTCCTCATATTGCAAGCCTAGAAGCTTTGATTCTTTTACTACTTCTATTAATTTGTCCTCTATAATTTTCAATTTCTTTTCCTTCATTAGTTCTTTGTTTTGCATGGCTACAAAGGAACCCTTTCCCTGCATAGTTTCTATAAAACCTTCTTTTTCTAATTCATCATAGGCTCTCTTAGTAGTAATTACAGATATTTGTAAGTCCCTGGCAAGGCCTCTTATAGATGGTAGTTGTTGACCTACATCTAACTCTCCTTTGATTATCATGGCCTTTATCTGGCTAGATATCTGTTCATATATAGGCTCATTTGACGCATTTGATATAATAATTCTCATATTACACCCCTCTTTACTGTTCACTAAGTATATACTGTTTATACCCCATATACACAGTATAGTTATTATTATGCTTATTGTCAAGAATAACTTTATAATATAAAAAGTTTCACAACAGTTTGAAGGCAAAATAAAACAAGGCAACCCTTAGGCTACCTTGATTATACTAATTATATAAGAAAATTTAATTAGTAATACATTTTCAAATTATGATTTAATGTTTTTATAATATATCATCAATTTTTTGAAGTATTTCTCCTGCAGATCCCTCAAAAGTTAAGTCGAAATTGTTGCTGCTTGGAATCTCCCTGTTTATATATACCTTTTTACCTTTAGTTATATCCGGTAGTTGACTAACTGGAAAAACTGTTAGACTTGTGCCTATTACAATTACTAAATCAGCCTTTTCCATCTCTTCAATAGAAGCATTTAGCTCTTCTTCTGGTAGCCCTTCACCAAATAGTACAACACCTGGTCTAAGATTTCCTCTGCATTTCTTACAAGGTAATTTGTACATGAAATCTTGCTCATGTGCTGGAGTATTACATTCACTACATCTATATTTATTAATGGAACCATGAATGCGATATACTTTTTTGTTTCCTGCTGTTAAATGAAAATCATCTACATTTTGTGTAACTATGCTATCTATTAAACCATCCTCTTCCCATTTAGCTAATATATCATAACCTTTATGAGGCTTAATACCTTCTAGACCTTCCCACCTCATTTTGTAAAATTCATGGAATGCATCATAATTTTCAACTAAACTGTTGATAGTAGCAAGCTCCATTGGGTCTACTTTTTTCCACAATCCATCCTTTGACCTAAAATCAGGTATACCACTTTCTGTGG
>CAZWTU010000222.1:0-1777 GCA_964637035.1 uncultured Tissierellaceae bacterium | reverse complement strand
GATCCTCACTAAATTAAATTGTATATTTAAACTTTTCAGTAATACTAATTACTTTTCCATCCCTTACTTCAATGAAGTATGGCAATTTCTGTTCCAAAAGGGGAGTATCATTTGAATTATACTGGCCTAAATGTTGCAGAAATTCTTCTTTTTTTGTTGTGGTATAAAGCCTATTACTTTCTGCTTCATTAACAAATAAAAGGTTCACATCTGTAAAAGTATATATAGTTTCATCAGTTAACTGAAAGGTTGTTTCCTTATTGTTCTTATCAATAATTGAATATCCATTTGGGAAGTCAGATTGACTCAAGTCCAAGACTTTTACCCTTTCCTGATCATCCCATTCAACTATTTCCACTTGTCTAAAATGTAAGATGTTATCCTCTATTACAATATGTCCTACTAATCCTTCTGGTTGATTTCTTTTTATATTATGTTCAGAACCATATATATTATAAAACTCCTTAAAGGCTTTTTTGCTAGCAGCTACTTCTGAAACCCTATGTCCCAATGTTGACATAGTCAAACTATCGGCAACCTGCCTATTAATATAAGATGCTGTGATTCTTGCCTTATCACTATTTATACCATATTGAATATATCCCAAATTATCAATAAGTGAAAATAAAATCAAGGACTGTGGTCTCCAATCATAGTCTGAACTTGTTGACATATACTTTGCTATTATCTCGTCACTAGCTTGAAGGTTAATTTGTAGGCCAAAGGGTTCTTCCTTAGTAAAGAGTTCCATTCCATTAGGGGTTAATTCTTCTGGAAAATCTAATAGATTAATTATATTGCTAACATTTGAATTATCACCTATATAGGTTTCTTTAAGCTTATATAATTCATCCATTTTACCTATATCTACATCCTTTTCTTTGTTAGATTTATTATTCTTGCTTATAAATATATCCATGCCCATTTCTGTGTGTATATGTCCGTAAAACCCAAATGGATAATTATCACTGCCTCCTCTAAACTTAATATTATCTGCTACAATATATTCTTTACCATTAACTAGTTTTATTAAACTATAATAATCATCACCCTTATATCTAGTAAATAACATCTCATTATTAGATATGTCCACAGGCATAAAATCAAAATATTGTCCGTCTGTGATTTGCCTTACTCCCGGTGACTCCAAATCATATTCATAAATATTATGTGGTTGATTATCCCATCTTTCATAAATACTAGTTTCTGAGCCCATTGTGACCTGACCTAAATTTTTAGTTGCTGAATATAGTAGTCTTTTACCATCTAAGGAAAAACTAGGGGTCATAGCAACTAAATCCCTATCCATGAAATTTATAGTCCTAAAGGTTTTATCTTTATTTATATCCAATAAAACAACTTCTTTGTTTTCAATCATTTCCCTACCATCACCTTCAATTAATCCAATCATATTCCTAGTTGGATTTATGGTTAAATGATTTTTATAGGATAATGTATCTATGTCTGCAAATTCTGTATGTGTTTTTTCTTTTACATCATATATGCCTATGCCAATTGCATCACTACTCAGAGATCCAGAAGCTGGTTTTTCCATTATATAAATATAGCTTCCATCAGGTGAAATATCCCAAACAACTGGATTATACCCTATTATTCCATCTATAGATTTTCTATCCTCCACTATTATGTTTGTGGAAAACTGTTTATTACTTTTATCATAATTATTTACATTTATTTCTACTATACCATCATTAGCCATAAAGTTTCCTTCTGCTGTAGTCCATTTACTAACTTTTCTGCCATAAACCATATTATT
>CAZWTU010000221.1:0-1783 GCA_964637035.1 uncultured Tissierellaceae bacterium | reverse complement strand
TTTATTTCTCTTCTAGTCTCGATGCCTTTTTCAGTTTCTTCAAAAAGTTTATGCGCTCTCATCTGGGCCTCTTCCATAGCCTCTCCTAAATGAGTAAATACTTCTATTACTTCTGTAGGTTCTTCTCCTTTAAATCCATATGTAAGCTTAAAACTTGGCACATTAGTGTAATTTTATACCTAAATGCTCGGCAACTCTTTCTAATTGTCCCATACGCGCTTCCCAAGAAGAAATATGTTTCTTAACAGATTCTTCTAATGTGAATAAAATACGATTCCTTAGAGTTTCAAGTTGTACAGTTGTGAGGTCACTGTATTTTTTATTAGGCCTTATGTTTAACATAGCACGAAGCTCTGTATAATTTAAACCTCTTGAATTAATAGAAAGTTTTTCAACATCCTTTATATTCAATCTGTCTCTTATAACAGTCAATTTGTCTATGATTTGATTATTTTCATCTTTTTCTGTTAAGTCCATAGATTCAGAAGGCGTTAACCACACTCCTTGTCTAAGTATAAAAGCTCTAGTAATATGTTTCTTATTAAAAGCTCCTAATCTATCTAAACAACCGTCTAGTACAGTATTAATTGGAACTTTATAAAACTCATTAGGCAATTCCTCAAAAGCCATATCCAAAGTTGGTGTGAGTTTTTCAAACAATTCTTTATTGTTTTCTTTAAAGACAGATATAGAACTTACTAGAGAAAATCTTTCTATTCCTTTGTCTTGTTTTAAATGTCTTAAAAATAACTCTGCACCACATTTATCACGTTGTTCAGAGATAAGATTAAGTACCAGGTGTCTTCCTGGATTTCTGTTATCTTTATTAAATAACATTGTTTTGCAATGGTCATACGCTTGGTCTAATTGAGCTTGTGACATATCTATCATACGATAAGATGATTGCTCATATTTACCATTAGCGGCTAATTCTTTTTGTCCTTTCCAAATATAAGAATTCAATTCTTTGTCTTCCATTGCTTCGTTTAATGCTTCTTTCATTGTGTTCATATCTTTATAATATTATTTTATTATCAACCACTTCTGATTTATTTACAAAATTAATATAGTAAACATTTGTATATTTATATTTTACCATGGTATCTGTTTGAGGATTGTAATAGCTTTGACCAGCTTCTACTATCTCGTACTTTAAATACCCTTTCTCTCCTACTGTTATATCAGGAGTTTGCCAATTTGGCGGTTTGGTACACATTACTAAGCCGCCGTTAGTAATATTTTTAAATACATATATTACATAATCTCCTTCTCGTATGGCTAATAATTCGGCTTCTATTACCATATATCATCCTCTCCGAAAATAAGATCTTGCGCTATATCATCTTCGCTTAAATCAAAATTAAAATTTGTCTCATCTGTTATATATTTATCTGGATTTTCTGCTTCATACTTATCGACATCAAATTGTGAAATATCTTCTATGATTTCCACAAGATCGTCAGTGTCTTTGTCTATTATGAAATACTTCATTTCTTTTTCCTAGGTTTACGGGGTTTCTTAGGTGGTTTAACCCACAATTTATATCCTTCCTCTTTTATATATTCCTCTGGTGCAGAAAATAGTTCACAACTTATTTGAGTATGTTTATTAAGAAAATAAGATTCCACCATCTTTTCTATTAACACATCAGATTCAAACATAACCGTATTAACTATACAGTAATAGTTTTCAAAATAACAGTGAACTGTTACTTCATATACAAATCTATCTGAAATTAATAAGGAACTATCTCCCTTTACATATACTTCTTCCACTATAATAT
>CAZWTU010000220.1:0-1787 GCA_964637035.1 uncultured Tissierellaceae bacterium | reverse complement strand
GACCTGTAATAATGTTCAATTCCATCAGCTATTTTTTCATAACTTTCATCTTTTACATTATATATAAAAAGACTGTCTTCCTTGGTATAAGCTATATAATTTCCTCCACTTGATATTAGGGGATACTCAAAGTTATTACCATCATGTATCCTTGTCTCATCTTCTCCATTTAAATAAGAGTAATAAAGTCCATCTTCCTTGATATATACTGCGAAGGAGTCATTGTCTTCCAAATTATTATTAGGCAAAATGCTGCAAGCTACTGTAAGTCCCGATAAAAGTATTAAGCTTGCTGCAAATAAGGACATGATCTGTTTTTTTCTGGTTAATTTAAATGAATATATCATATTCTCTAATCTAGTTTTTAATTGTTTACCACTACTTCCCATAGCTGTTGTAAGTGAAGGCTTCTTGAATCTAAAACTGCTTGCTACATTTAAAATTGTTTCCCCATAGTATTTTCTATCATTGATATCCATCTCTTCTACCACTATTTCATCTATGGAATATTCACAGTATTTATCTATCTCTCTTAGCAATATAAAAATAAGTGGATTAAACCAATGGATGGCGTTTATGATAAGACTAATAGCTTTTATTATAAGATCCCTTCTTTTGTGATGATTGAGTTCGTGCATAAGTATCATTTTTAATCTTTTATGATCTTCATCAATATTAGAAATGACTACCATAGGATTAAATATCCCTATTAGCATTGGAGATCCAACTCTACTACAGGTTCTTAATTTAATATTTGTATTTATATTTAGTTCCCCTTTGCATTTATTAAATAGCTTAACAATATTTTCTTTGTCTACAATTGTACTATTCCTTAAAATGGATGATTTAAACCTTATATAAGGGATAAATTTCATTAAAAGTAAAGTGATTGCTCCAATTATCCAAATGTATAGAATCATATCTTTATAGTTGTTTATATTGGATTTTATATTTTCCGACTCTCGATTTTCGACTTTTATATGTTGGATGTCTCTGTCCTTTACCTCATTTACTGGGCCTACTGTATACTCTGACGTCTCTTTTTCCATGCCTATATTATTTTCTACGCCTTTTATCGCTTCTTTGGTATTTATATTTTTCGGGACTATTGATTCTCCAATTTCTAATTTAGGAATATTAGGTATTGGATTTACTGGTAATCTTATAAAACTATTTACCGGTATAATAAAAAGAATTAATATTAAGATAAGCATTATATAATGCCAAGATGAGTTAAAGTGTTTTTTACTTATAGATTTTATAAGCAAGAAGATCAAAAACATAATACTTCCTACAATAGACATATTAAATACCAGGCCTAAGATTTCCATATTATAACCCCCTAATCCAATTTTTTAACTCTTTTAAATCTTTTTCATCAATTTTTTGATTATCATATAGTGATGCTAGCAAAGACTTTATACTTCCATCATACATATCTTCTATAAAACCATTAGCTTGGTAGGATTTGTATTCATCCTTACTAATTTTAGGAGAATAATAATTGATCCTCTTTTTCTTTCTTACCTTTAATACATTCTTATCTACTAAACGCTTTGCCAAAGTTAGTATGGTAGTATGTTTCCACAGATTATCTTGCCCAAGTTTTTCAATTATATCAGCTGTAGTGACCTCTCCGACTTCATTCCAAATGATTTTCATTATTTCATATTCCGCATCTGAAATTTTTATTATATCCAATTAATTCACTCCCTTTTGTCTCTACACAGTGTAGTATTGGTTTCATTTTACACCCTGTAGAATAGATTGTCAAGAAGATAATTGTA
>CAZWTU010000219.1:0-1790 GCA_964637035.1 uncultured Tissierellaceae bacterium | reverse complement strand
GTAATAGTAAGTGATTTAACCTATATTAGAGTAGGCAGTAAATGGAACTATATATGCACATTGCTAGACCTACACAATAAGGAGGTAATAGGCTATTCAGCAGGAGAAAAAAAGGATGCAGACCTGGTATATGAAGCATTTCTAAGCTGTAACTACCCTTTAACAGAAATAAAGATATTTCATACAGATAGGGGAAATGAATTTAAAAATAAATTAATAGACGAAGTAATAACAGGCTTTGGGATTAAAAGATCCTTAAGTGCTAAAGGAAGCCCTTATGACAACGCACCAGTGGAAAGCTTCAACAACATACTGAAAACTGAATGCATCAAGGGAAAAACATTTAAGACCTTAGGAGAATTAAAACTAGAACTAATGGATTATATTAACTGGTATAACAATCACAGGATACATGGATCCCTAGATTACTTAACACCAAAGGAATATAAAGAAAGAAAGTCTGCATAAAAGGTGGATAAAATTCCCTTGAATTTGCACATTTTTAAAAAGATTATTTTTTAATCTTGTCAAGGGCGAGCGGCAGCGAGTTTATTTACCCTTGACGGGATTAAATAAATAATTTTATACTTGCAAATAAATTCAAGGAAATCTAAATATATTGTTCGGTAAAAAACTGTCCAAAAAAGTGTTGACATATCAATACAGTATATCTACAGTACCAAATGCTTCCATTGTTATATCTAGAATTGTTTTTAAATCCTCTACTTTGGATGTGTCAGCAATAACATAAATTGCCTCATTTCCATCAGCCCTAATTTTATCTACTACCGCTTTAGCTCTTTCTTCATTTCTTCCTGTAACTACTACCTTTGCACCCTCACTAGCAAATAATTCAGCCGTAGCACGACCCATTCCAGAAGTCGAGCCTGTAATTATTGCAACCTTATCTTTTAATCTCATAATGTAAACCCCCTCGTATTGATAATTAACGAATTAAGCAATTAACTATAAAGACTACAATATAACAATCTAATAAATAAAACAATAGACAAATATATGATAGCTAATAGTTAAAATACATATATTTATCCCTTGAAATATAAAGTTTTAAAAAGTCTCGATTGAATTTTCTTAAGTTTGCTTCAACTTTTTATTTGTTTTCCTTATTATAATTTCCTAAAGGTTCTAAAAGTATTCGTTCGCAATTGATTTCATCTTTCATCATTTTGATGGATTTAGCTGATTTAAGATCATTGTTTTCTATTTCAAAATAAAATTGAAGAAGAGTATCTTGATATTTAGGGTATATACATATAACAAGGTTATATCATTGTATTGCAAAGAGGAGGAAAAGTATTGAAATTAATTTGTAGTACAAAATAATTCAGTGTTTTATAAGAGAAATAGGCTCAATATATAATCTAATTAGAAAGGAATGTGAGATATTATGACAAAGATGCCAGTCCTATTTGTAGGACATGGATCACCGATGAATGCTATTGAAGACAACGAATACTCAAGAACTTGGAGAAGTATAGCAGAGAGAATACCAAAACCTGAGGCGATATTATCTATATCAGCTCATTGGTTTACAAAAGGGACTAAAGTTATGAACGAAGAAGAACCAAAAACTATATATGATATGTATGGTTTTCCAAAGGAATTATATGATATTATATATAATCCACCAGGATCACCTAGTATAGCTAAGGTCTCAAAGGAGCTGATTTCAAAGGAAACAGAATATGACAACTCTTGGGGAATTGATCATGGAACATGGTCAGTATTAGTTCATATGTATCCTGATAGAGATATCCCAGTTTTTCAAA
>CAZWTU010000218.1:0-1793 GCA_964637035.1 uncultured Tissierellaceae bacterium | reverse complement strand
AGATGGAAGTATTTCCAACACTCTGGGACCAGTGGAATCCATGTTTAATTTTAATCAAAAAAATATAATGATTTTACAAAAAGAAGGAATCCACAAAGTTTTGTAGAAATGTAGATTGATATGTTGCCTATATAATAGGAATTAGTTTATAGAATTTAAGGAGGATGAATATAAAAATGAAAAAGATATTGCCATCAATGGATGAATGGCTTAAAGAGGCAAAAAAGGATCCAATAGCTTTAAAGGAAGGAATGTTTTTAGTTCATAATGGTGTTGTACGTCAAACACCTAAGGCTATGGTTAGAGAGGGAATTGATGATGGATCAATGGTAACAGGTATGGAATTTTCATATGATGCAGTAAAAGTTGATGAAGTTATTGCTGAAACTAAAAAAATGGATGGTATTTTCCACGTAAGGGTTTGGCTTAATGAAGGTCAATTGGAATTAGGTGACGATATAATGTATGTGTTAATAGGAGGAGATATTAGACCTCATGTTATAGATGCTTTACAATTTTTAGTGGCAAAGGTTAAAAATGAATGTGTGATTGAGATTGAACAAAAATAGTTATTCAAGGTTTTGAAACCTATAATACAGAAGAATATTAAAAATGGTGATGTAATGATATTAATATAGAATGAGTATAAATATGAAGATATTTATACTTATACTTATAGATTTAGAGGAGGAATTGGATGGAGCGAGTCACATTTAGAAATTCAAGAAATTTATATTTGGTTGGAAATCTATACACATCTAATTCAAAATCTATTATTATAATGTGTCACGGATTTACCTCTGATAAATATTCAAGTGGACATTTTCCAAAACTTGCTGCAGCTTTTAATGAACATGGATTTAATGTTTTGAATTTTGATTTTAGTGGTTGTGGAGAGAGTGATGATGATAGCTTAACTATTGAAAAACAGGTAGATGATTTAAAATCAGCTATTTTATATGT
Organism: uncultured Tissierellaceae bacterium; assembly: GCA_964637035.1. Taxonomy (GTDB): domain Bacteria; phylum Bacillota; class Clostridia; order Tissierellales; family Tissierellaceae; genus CAZMMV01. The sequence goes on along the minus strand of CAZWTU010000218.1, from coordinate 830 downwards.
AAAAGCCAAAGGATATAAAAAAATAGCATTATATGGTCATAGTCTAGGGACTCTAATCTGCTTGAAAAACTATGCTCCTGAAATAAAGACCATGGTATTATTAGGAGCTTTAACTAATTCTATGAAATATGATTGGGAAGAATTTTTTAGTAAAGAACAGATGGAGGAGCTAAAAGAAAAGGGATACATAACACAATATACATCTGAAGAAGTAAGAAAAAAGATAATAATTCATAGGAAGATATTAGAAGGATTTGAATTAATTAATCAAAAAGAATTATTAGAAGGTGTAAAATGTCCGGTATTGATTATCCACGGTAATAATGATGAGGAAGAAAGTTTACTATGGGAAAGATCAAAAGCTGGGATTGATTTGCTTTCAACAGATTCAAAATTAATGTTTATAGATGGAGCTGACCATAGTTTTCTTGATCATATTGATAAAGTGATTGAATCGGCAGTAGATTGGTTTATGAAATATCTTTTATAATGTTTTAATTTATTCAATAATTGGGGGTAAAGATGAAAACAACAATTTATAAGATACGTCACGCAGAATCACCTTTTATATTTGGCAAAGAAAAAACCAGAGGATTATCGGAAAAGGGATTAGCAGATTCAATAAAAATAGCAGACATATTTAAAGATGTTGAAGTAGATTGCATAGTTTCAAGCTCCTATAGAAGAGCTATCCAAACTGTAAAATGTTTAGCAGAACAAAAAGGATTATCTATTATTGAATTTGAAGAACTTCGAGAAAGGCCGATTAAAGGACTAGATTATAAGATGACTTTTGAATTTGATGAATTAAAAGATATTGAAAAACTATG
>CAZWTU010000217.1:0-1800 GCA_964637035.1 uncultured Tissierellaceae bacterium | reverse complement strand
GAATATCTAGAAGATATTTTAAAAATAATTGTATCATAGACTTGACACGAGAGGGTACAGGAAAAACTGTAACAGCAGTTTCTGATGCTAAAAAACTTGGGGAAAGAACCCTATTTATAGGACATACTAAAGAACTAATCTCACAGGCAAGGGATACCTTTGAGGATATATGGAGAGACAAGCATGCTGGTATGTATGTAGCAGAAGAAAAAGACAAAGATTCATATATAGTATGTGGAAGTGTCCAAAGTATATCTCGAAATATTGAAGAATTCAAAGAAGATGATTTTGGATATATAATAATAGATGAAGCCCATCATTCACCATCTAATACATATGGGAAAATACTATCCCACTTTAAACCTAAATTTACATTAGGCCTTACCGCTACACCCTATAGAACGGATGGAGAAGACGTATTAGAAATATTTAAAAATATTGGACATAAATTAGACTTAGAAAGTGCAGTAAAAATGGGAGAATTAGTACCTATCAGATGTATAAGGGTTAAAACAAATGTAGATATTTCAGACGTAAGAATCAGTGGTATTAGATATAATTCTCAAGATTTAGAATCTAAATTATTTATACCTGAGAGAAATCAAGTACTTATAGATACATATATTAATTTTGTAAAAAATAAAAAAACTGTTGTATTTTGTGCTTCAGTAAAACATGCAAATGATATTGCCAATTCTTTTAAAGAAATTGGAATAAAAGCAGAGGCAGTTTCAGGAAGCATAGAGAATAAAAAAAGAAAAAAGATATTAAGGGATTATGAACATGGAACCATAGAAGTACTATGTGCTTGTGATTTACTCAATGAAGGATGGGATAGCCCCAATACTGAAGTACTGTTTATGGCAAGACCTACAATGTCAAAGACGCTCTATATGCAACAGCTAGGTAGGGGAATGAGATTATCAGAAGGAAAAGAATACTTAATGGTTTTTGATTTCATTGATAATTCTAATCTATTCAATACGCCATATTCATTGCATAGAATGTTTAATATAAATGAATATAGACCTGGTGAATATGTTTTAGCATCAGATAAAAAAAGAAAGTTAGAGTTTGACTTGATTGCAAAAGGGGAAAAACCTTCCGTATATTTAGATTTTCCTGTAGATATAAGGGATTATGAAGTAATAGATCTATTTAATTGGCAAGAAGAAGTCAAAGATATGATATCAATTCTAGAATTTGTAAGGATGGTAGATGTTCAATCAGAAACGGTTGAACGATATGTGAGAGAAGGAAAGATTGTTCCAGATTTAGAAATACCAATGGGTAAAACTAGGACCTTTAAATATTTCAAAGAAGAAAATATTAAAAAATATGTTAAAGAATTTGGCTGGGAACTTATAACCGCAGCAAATATGAAAGACAAATTTATGGACTTTGTAAAAAGAATGGACATGAGTTATTCATATAAGCCGGTACTACTTAAAGGTATATTTGATCATATAGACGAAAATGGAAGAGTTAGAATAGAAGATCTGGTTGACTATTTCATTGATTATTATGAAAGCAGAAGAGAAAATGGACAAGTAGTAGAAAAAAGGAGATGCCTCTACTTAAGAGACTATACTAGAAAAGAAGTAGAAAGAAATATCTTATCAAATCCTTTTAAAAGATTTGAAGATATGAACTTTATGAAGAAATCAAAGGACATAGAATATATACAAGTTAGTAGATATATTAGAAGGAAGCTAAGTAAGGAAGAAATAGATTGGATAATAGACCATAGTGACGAGAAGTTGAATGAGTATTTTGGGGAATAATAGGAATATTAAAATG
>CAZWTU010000216.1:0-1812 GCA_964637035.1 uncultured Tissierellaceae bacterium | reverse complement strand
CCACTAGAAGAACAAAAACGAATCGTAGCTAAGATTGAGGAAATGCTACCTTACTGCCAACAATTAATAAGATAGTTTTATTAATGGAAGGTGGTAAAGTATATGGTGATGATAAGAAAACAAACAGAGTATATAGTTTCTATGAATTGATAAATATATTGTAAAAGTTAAAATATATTATGTAACATAAAGATTTAATGTAATAACAAATTTTATATCACTTTAGGGGCAGGTCTTTTAAAATACTAATTATGTACTATTCAATTAGGTGTTGAATAAACTATATAAAACCCCTCGTAAGTATGATATACTCAAAATTATAATATAGTATACTTTTCTAGGAGGGGATATAATGCAATTTAATGAATATGGATATTTAGAACCTGGATTTTATGATCTGGATATAGGTGAGATTAAAAATAGATTTGTGGATAATTTTAAAAATTCTTCAACTAGAGAAGATATATTAAAAGGTTATATTGACTTTGTAGAAACATTAAAACAATGTGGAATAGAAAAAGCGGAATGTTGGATAGATGGTAGTTTTTCAACACGAAAAGAAAACCCTAATGATGTAGATATGGTTCTAATAATAGACAAAGATATTTTAGATAATATACCTGAAGATAAGAAATTAATCGCTTCTGAATTATTTAATCCACAATTGGCAAAAATTAAATATAAGTGTGATGCATATGTTTTAGCAAAAGTAGACGAATACCACCCAGATTACATGAACTATATGGAGAATCGAAGCTATTGGAGGGGATTTTTCTGTTTTGATAGAAAAGAGAATCCAAAGGGTATAATAAGAACGAGCATTATAAAGGAGGTAGGATAGATATGAGAAACGATAAATTAAATATTTTAAGAAAATATAGGGAAGACTTGTCAAAGGTTAGAAAGTTAGTATTAAATCAAAGAAAACTTGTTGATAAGGATCCTGATAGTTTTGCATATCAAATATCCCTGCAATCCTTAGAGTGTCGTGAAAAAGAAGTAGAGATGGATATAAAGAATATAGAAGATGAACTAGGTTTAATTTCTTTAGATTTAAAATTAGATTCTCCTTCCATAGCATTAGGAGCTATACCCCTGGACATATTAGGAAATGCAATGATAGGACTTCAAAGATTAATTAACAGTATAGCACAGGCTGTAAGTCTAGGACCTACGGAAAGAGGGCCTTTTAGTAATGAAGTTATTAAATCGAGTCAGTTGCAATTAAGTGCAATTTATCCTGGATCCTTTGGAATGTATTTAGATGGTGTGGGGGAAGAAGATTTACTTGGAGAAAACTTATTAAAAACATCATTAGATAAATTAAAAGAAGTTCTAGAGATAGAAAATGAAATAGAATTTGTTAACCAATTAGACGAACTAGGATTTAGGACTATAAATGCGTATAAGGACTGGCTATCTAAACTTGAGACATCGGAAGTAACAATGGAATTAAAATTTAATGAAAACATTTCTAATAATATTATAGTTAAAACACCAGATGATATGGTTAAGATAAGAAAAAGCTTGGAAAACATAGCCGAGCCTAAATTAGAAGAAATTTATTTAACTGGAGTTTTTATAGGCGGAAATATAAGAAATGGAAGCTTTGAGTTTTCCAGTGAAGAACAATTTCTAAGTGGAAAAGCTACAATAGAGGTTAAAGAGAAATTTAAGGATTTTTATTTAGGAGAAAAACTTAAGGCAACTTTTGATAAGAAAACGTTTGAAGGTATTTCAAAAACTGTGTGGTTAATGAAAGATATCGAAAAGCTTGATAAGTAAATAAGTATAAAAAGGACCATAGATTAA
>CAZWTU010000215.1:0-1841 GCA_964637035.1 uncultured Tissierellaceae bacterium | reverse complement strand
CATGTGGTTGATTTAGTTTCCCCAATACATCACCCCTCTATTTGTATATCTATTAGCTATATTATATCATAGGTTCAGATTACAAATAAGTATATTTTTCTATTTTGTATATGAATATCCTGATTAATATTTTCATCATTTAATCTCTAAGTTCAGCTTATTATATCATTTATATATGTAATTTTCTATATTATACTCCTATTTTCTGATTATTGCATTAACTATATGATATAATAATAAGTAAAACTTTTAGGAGGCTTTATTATGTTTAAATCTATACTATCTTATTGTAAAGAATGGGCTACTAATATATACCAAGCAGTAAGACTTAGGTTTAAGTCTAGTGCAGAAAAAGATTTAGAGATTATTGCACTTAGAAGTCAATTGGCCCTTTATATAAATAAAACAAAAGCTAAGAAAATTACTAAACCTAGATCTACTCTAGCTTTTAGGCAACTTTGGGTTTTAATCTCTAAAATTAGTGCAAATTGGAAATCATTTTTAAATACATTTCAACCTGCTACTATTGTAGGATGGCATCAAAGAGCTTTTAAGATCTATTGGACAAAGAAATGTAAGAGGACTGGTAGGCCCCCTATATCTCATGAGATTATAGACTTAATAGGATACTTCCATGAAGGTAACAAATTACTATCTCCTGAGAAAATTCATGAACTAATAGTTTCACTGGGATATAATAATGCACCTGCACCAAATACAATAGCAAAGTATTTTCCAGATACTAGAAAGCCACCAACTGAAAGAAAGGTTCAGTCTTGGAAAACATTTCTGAAAAATCATATGGATGTTACTTGGGCTACAGATTTCTTTACAATTCCTACTTTGAAATTTGATATTCTATATGTACTTGTTATTATTGCCCATGGAACACGTGAAATAGTTCATTTTGCAGTTACTAAAAACCCTGATATGTTTTGGGTTAGGCAGCAGTTTAGAAACATTACACCTTATGGTAAGAAACCTAAATACTTGATACATGATAATGATCCTGTATTCAAATCTAAGGTCTTTCAGGAGTTCTTAGAGAGCTCAAATATAGAATCAAAGCCAACATCCTTTAGATCTCCATGGCAAAATCCTTATGCTGAAAGAGTTAATGGAATTATTAGACAGGAATTACTAAATCATATTATTCCTTTCAATGAAAAACACCTTGAAAAATTATTAGGTGAATATATCCACGATTATTATAATACTAATCGTACTCATCAAGGTATTAATTGTAAGACTCCTATTAGGAAACCTACATATCTACCTGCTGATGCTAAGGATATTAAATTAAAATCAACTCCTGTACTCAATGGTCTCTACCATACTTATACAAGAGTTGCATAAAAAATATATCTTTAAATTTAACATTATTTAAATTAACCTTTTCTAAAGGCTTATTTATTATGCCTTTTTTTAATGCTTACTTTTATTATTTATATTATCAGGATCTTTTATATTAATTTTCTCTGATTTCTTATATGTTTTTATTTGGTTTTGAGATAATTTATATGTATTTTCGTCTTGGATTACTTTTTGAAGGCGACAGAGAGAGAGAAAGAAAAAAATCAAATCCAAATCGGAAAATTCCATATGTAATAATATAAGATAGATAAGACAATAATATCCTATCTACCCTAATTAATATATTTTCTAGTTTAAATTTTTAACCTTCTCTAGGAGTTCTTCAAATTCATCAAGACTCTCTGTCTTAATAGCCTTTTCAAATAATCTATTAATTACATTATCATCATCTATACTATTAATATATTGTCTAGTATCTTTTGAAATAAAATCAAATTTTAATTCTAATGTATCAATAATTCTTTTCT
>CAZWTU010000214.1:0-1845 GCA_964637035.1 uncultured Tissierellaceae bacterium | reverse complement strand
GTTCAATTACAGACTTAAGATCCTTTTTCAATTCTTCTATATCCTTCTTCATTTCCTGTTGGTCTGCTTTCATTTCTAGCTGGTCTGCTTTCATTTCACCTAGATCTTTTTTCATTTCTCGCTGGTCTTTCTTCATTTCTTGCTGGTCTGCTTTCATTTCTTGCTGTTCTGCTTTCATTTCTTGCTGTTCTGCCTTAATTTCACCTAGTTCTGTTTCAATACTCCCTAACTTTTCTAATACTAAACTTTGAAATTCTTCGTTAGTCATATCAATAAACCCCCCGACCTATATTTATCTCTTAATTTAAATTATATATCATTCTATGAATTTATACAATCATATAGCATATAAAATTTATGTTTTTCCCTTCATAACCTAGCCAACAATCTAGTCTCTTCAATGTTTTTAGCCCGCTTTCCTTTTTATATTAGTTTTTCTTACTATGAGATAATTTATTAAATATAATATTCCTATTCCTGAAAACATAATTCCAATTTGACTTATTCCCAGTCTAGGGCTTAAGATACTTCCTATTGATTTTAATATATTACCAAAAACCTTTATGTTTAGTAGAGATACTAGCATGTTAAATACCACAACTTCTATCCAAATAATATATCCAAATTTATAATTTAATGAAGCTATTAAATTCCAGAAACATATAAACCCTAAGAAGAAGAAAAATAAAATAAAAATTACATAAAAAATACTATCTGTCTGAATATTAAAATATAGAAAATCATATATTGGTTCTTTTCCCAAAAGTCTCATAATATAAGGGTCTATCTTCATTAAAATTCCCTGAATACTTCCAAGTATTAATGCTATAAGTATATTATCAGCTAAAAAAGTTAAGAAATATTCCTTCCTAGTTGTCCCCATGGATACTGCCAATGGAAAACTTCCATAATTCCTTTCATAATTATATACTATTATCACTATTACTATTATTAGTAAGTTTGACCCCGTTACTGATAAGGGGCTACTTTCACCTGATGAACCCAAGCTAAATCCAATATGAATAGAGCTTATTGCATTTAAAATATAAAAAAATATATTTAAAAATATTAGAGTAGCTATAAATTTCATTAAAAAGTTTTTTGTTTCCATAAATTGATATCTCATACTTCTTTTTAAACTTTCCATCTAGCTTACCCCCTTTATTTCTTCTGTATCTGTTAATAATACAAAAAGCCTTTGAAGTGGTATTCCACTTATATCTATGCCATTTCCCCTTAAAGCATCCTTTTCATCCCTAGATAAATCACCAAATACACCTAGTATGGTTGTGGTTCCAAATTCTTCCCTGTGTATAATATTTTTATCTTTAATCATTGATTCCATATTATCTAACCGGCCACTTAAAAAATATGCCTTCTCCATTAGGACATTTATCTCTTCTTTTAAATAAATTTTTTCATCCTTTAATATAATTATTTCTTCAAATAAATTGCTTACCTCATCTATTAGATGAGTAGATATAATAACTGTTCTTGGATACTTTTCTATATCTTCTAAAAGGAAATTATAAAACTTATATCTATAAGCTGCATCAAGACCTAGAGAGGGTTCATCAAATAATGTAAGAGGTGCCCTTGATGCTAATCCGCTTATAAGGCCAACTATAGTCTTGTTTCCACTGGATAATTTGCTATAACTTTTCCTAGTGTTTAATTTGAATTCTTTTACTAAAAACTCCTTATATTCTTCATCCCAATTCTTATATAAGATACTAGCAGCTTGAAATATCCTCTTTACCTTAATGTCATCATTTCCAAATCCATTTTCCTTTACTATGGCTATCTTCCCTGTTGCTTTAGAGTTTTCATATATATTGTCCCCAT
>CAZWTU010000213.1:0-1859 GCA_964637035.1 uncultured Tissierellaceae bacterium | reverse complement strand
GGCAGTACAGTAGCACTAGGTGCAGTAGCTTTAGGAGCTAAGTTTATAGAAAAGCATGTTATACTTGATAGAAGTATAGGTGGACCTGATGCTTCATTTTCAATGGAAATAGATGAGTTTAAAGCCATGGTTGATGAAATAAGAAATCTTGAAAAAGCATTGGGTAAAGTAAGTTATGATTTAACTGAGAAGACCCTTAATAATAGGGTGTTTTCTAGATCATTATTCTTCACTGAAGATATTAAACAAGGTGAAATAATAGCAGAAAATAATATGAGATCAATTAGACCAGGACATGGAATGCATCCAAGGCACTATGAAGAAATATTAGGTAAGAAAGTTACTAAGGATATTGAAAGAGGAACTCCAGTTGAGTGGAGTCATATAGAATGAAAACAATTGTAATTAGGACACTAGGTGGTAAAGGTATAGGATATGGGCACTTTTATAGGTGCCTTTCTTTGGCTAAGGCTATGAGATTATTGGATAGGGCTATTTATATTACCTTTTTAATAAATCAAGAATTGATAGGTTTATTGGAAGATGCCAAGTTTGATTTTATATTAAGTGACAATCTTAATGAAGACTTTGAGATTATTCATAATCTAAATATCGATTTATTTATATTTGATTCATATTTAGGAAATGACGAATATCTGAAAAGAATTAAAAAGAAAAGCAAACTAATGCTAATAGATGATAATAATGATATATATGATTCATCGATACCAGATATAATATATAATGGAAATATTCATGCTGAAAATTTGGGATATTCTGATGTTAATGGACAGTTAAAGTTATTAGGAAGCAAGTATTTGATAATGAAAGAAGAGTATTGGGAAGAAAAAGAAGATAAAGATATGCATAAAGAAGGCATTTTAATTACAACAGGTGGAACAGATGAATATGAAATTACAGTGAAAATAATGGATACTATTAAAGAGTTTGATATTAAAAGTAAAATTATTATAGGGCCTGGGTACGAGGATAATTATATTAAAAAGATTGAAGATATAAAAACTGAAAATATGAATTTGATATATAGACCAAGTAGCCTAAAGGAATATATATCTTCTTCAAAGATTGTAATTACAGCTGGGGGAAGTACAGTTTATGAGGTATTATTGCAAAAGAGTATACCTATTATATTTAGCATAGCAGATAATCAAGATCTGATATGTAGAGAATTGAGAGATATAGGTGTTGAGTATTTGGGAAAGTATCCTAATATTGATTATTCTGAGTTAATTCGAATACTTAAACAAATTGAAGACTATAGATTTTATCTAGATGATGGTGTTTTCAATACAGTAAAGGGTAATGGAACTATATTAGTTGCTAAAATATTATTATCCCAATTATATAATAAATAGATAGGAGATAACAATAACAATAAATCAAGAATTAACCATATTTTTAACTAGAGAACCAAATCAACCTACGATCCAAGTGACTATAGGCAATAAAAGCTATCTTCTCTACAGTAAATATAATCCTACCAGAGATTCCAAAGCTTTTGCAGAAGAATTCTACGATGAAAACATAGAAAATTATTTAATTTATGGTCTAGGGTTAGGATACCATATAAATGAATTAGAAAACTTAATTAAGATTAATGGTAACAAACATCATATATATATTATCGAATGTAACGAAGAAATTTTAAAACTTGCAATGGATAATGTTAATTTAAGTAGGGTACTAAAAAATGAAAATATAACCTTTATAAGGTGGGGCTAGGATTAACGGAACTAAGGTTATGAAACTTATAGATACAATTTAGTCTAATTATAATACTATTATACAATAGACTCTCGGAATAAAATGATATTTTAAAAATAAAATATTGCAAATTC
>CAZWTU010000212.1:0-1860 GCA_964637035.1 uncultured Tissierellaceae bacterium | reverse complement strand
TCTTCGCCTCCATTTCTATGACAAGTGTAATCTATATACTCTTTAAAATTTTCTAATTTTAAAGTTTTAGCTTCAATTTAGCTTCAGGAATCATTCTGTAATTTATTACCTAAGATAAAATTAAAGAATAATTACCCTTCTTTTCTTGTCCATACCTTAGCTTGATTAACATTTTCACGCTATCACGCTATGGTTATAATGATATTTGTATTGTAAATATCTATCTTACAATATTTATAGCTTTTGTACTATTTAATTTTTAAGTTATTTAGATTCTTCATTATATATAAATCTTTCAAATCTTATAGTAATTTATTGTGTTTATTTATTTTTTATAATTACACCCACAAGCTCCACAATCACATATAATCCAACCACATTCTTTACATTTATCATGAGTTACAGTTGAAATAAGTTTTTTACAAGAATGACAATAAGGATTTCTCTCCTTTGAAAAATAATTTGCTTCCTCTAACTTTATATTTATCTTTTCTACATTTGAACGACTAACTTCTATAAATCTAGTTGTTTCTAATCTTCTAGTGTCTTCAAAGTAGAAATCAGTATCTATAACCTTACCCGTCAAAACTTCAAATTCTTTATCAAAAGATACAAGAAGTTCATCTTTGTCTTTTAAAATTGATAATACTGTACCTTTCCCATATAGATAATGTTCAATTCGATCATCTACTTTTAACATACTCTTTCCTCCTTAAAATTTTTAATATTTTAATATTATGTAACCTAAGTTAAATTCGCTTTTCTTTAGAATCTCAATATAATTCTATTAATCTATCTTCTAATATCTTTTTTATTTCATTTCTTTAAATCATCTTTAACTAAAAATATTTAAGACAAAAATTCATCCAAAACTTCCGAATCAGATAATTTAATTGCATTTAAATTATTCATAATCACTTCATTTGGATCAATCTTTCCTGCCATCTCATTATTTTTTGATTGAGGTACATATGCTAATTCAAATTCTCCATTATATATCTCATCAATATGAATTTTAATATCATTGTTTAGGTTAGTTTCCACTAAGATCAATTTGTCAATAATTTCTAAAAAATTTTTATAGAATATTAAAGTTTTATAACTGCTTTTACTCACTTTTTCATGCGTAAAACTAAGAATGCAACCATTGTTTTCAAGTGTTTTTTCATAGATTTCTTTGTTAATCTTCATATTGTCAATTGTTAATCTACTAGGATTTACCAAAATAACTTTCCCTTTATTACCTAATGAACCATTTAGAGCATCTAAATCATAATTTACTCCCACAATACTTACTATTGTTATGTCTTTATTGGCACATATCTCCCCTAATCTATGTGCACAAGAACTTCCATATCTAGTTGGAGAGTTACCAATAAGTATACCTATCTTTTTACTATTATTAAGTGCATTAATATTACCTTTAGTAAATATAATCTGAGGATAGTCTCTATTTTTCATTAGATTTCTTGGATAATTCAGGTTATAGTAAGGTGTAAGTAGTATTCCACGTGACATATAATCATCAATTGATTTTAAGGCACTTTGATAGTATAGTTCTAATTTTTCTATACTTGGTAGTGTTATAAATGGATTAATACTATAACATTTATTTAGTAGTTCTATTAGATCATCTAAACTATTAATAATTCCATCGCTTTTCTTATATATATTTTTTATTAGATTTATAGTTTCTGCTCCTATTCGCGGAGTTATACATAGTGTAAATAAATAATCCAATTTAATATTATTATCAGGGTATTTCCTCTCTCGTTTTTTAATATTGTTTAGATATTCTGCATGGTACTGAAGAAAAACATCATTATCTAATTGATATTTAAGTATTTCATTATATATTTC
>CAZWTU010000211.1:0-1878 GCA_964637035.1 uncultured Tissierellaceae bacterium | reverse complement strand
GCCCTCCTGATGGATCATCTAGACCCCAGTCCTCTTCATGTTTCGAAGGAATAAAGGGACATACAACCCCACAACCCATAGTTATTACTATATCCACTTCCTCTGGTATTTCATTTATAAGCTTAGGATAATGATCATCCATGGATATTCCTATTTCTTCAATAACCTCTACTGCTAAAGCTTTTACTTCTTTACACTCCTCTGTTCCTGCTGAATAACTTTCTAATATATCTCCACCTAGTTCTCTAGCTAAAGCTTCTGCCATTTGTGACCTACATGAATTATGAATACATATAAAGGCCACCTTAGTTTTCATCTTATCATCCTTTCTTTATTAAATCTGGTCTTAGAAAATCAAGTTCTAATTCTTTCAATTATGTAATTTCTTTACCTATCCTGTATCTTCCAATAGGAAGTTCACCATATAACCACTCCCAATCAATTTCCCACTCTACAGTGTCCTCCATAAGAATAATCCAAGCTTCATCAGTCCAACCCACATCAGATTCCAATTCCAATCTTTCTACCTTTACCCAGTCTCCCTCCAACTTTTCCTCCAAATAATAGTAGCTACCAGTATGTAACTCTCCTGTAGGATCTCCTCCAGATTGCTGGCATATTAAGGTCATTCCTGTAGAAGTAATATTTCTTACACTTAATTGAATACCCCAAACATCAGTAGTTTCACCTTCTTTTAGACTGTGTTCCATCTCTATAAGTTCTTCATCTGCATCTTTCATAGTACAGGATGATAATAAAAATGTAAACATAAGCAATATTGAAACTAAAGATATGGCTCTTTTCTTCATACAAAAACCTCCATATTAAAATTTGGCGACGCACTTTTCTACTGATATTCACTATTTAAAGCCATTTAACTCTCATCTTTTATTAATTAGCAATAAAAGATAATATTTTATCTTCCACTTGAAAAGTAATTGATGGCACCTTTGTCTTATTATCATATTCCCTTGTACCATAGACCCCAGCAATAGTTTCCTCTATGTCTTCATAATATAGGTCTAATTTATAATCAGCACCTACCTTTTCTGTGCTATACTTCCCTTTCCATTCCTTGTCATTAGACTTATCAGAAACTTAGATTTTCATCTTATGTATTTTTGTTAAAAATGATCTATCCCATCAATTTATATTTATCCTTTAATCTTTTTCCATAAAGCTGAAAATAATATTCTAATTCCTTCACCTATATAATTTGCTATTTCTCTATACAACTTTGCAAATAGTATAGATATAACTAGAAGAATCAAAATGGCTGGTATTAATGGTAATTCTATATACATAACAATTCTCCTTTCCAGCTTAAACAAATACTTTGTTAAATTAATTTAAGAGTTCTTTTTAATATATATTTTCAATGCTTTTATGAGTAAAAAAGCAATATATATACCTAACCCTAAAACAAACAATAATATTACTAAATTAATTATTGGCCATATAAAGAATATTGAATTTAATCCTGATACTGAAACATCCATGATACAACCCTCCATCCAATTCATATTTTAGTTACATATTATTCTACCTCTGCTAGGTAACTTTTAGATTCCTCCACTTAAATCTCCTAATTATTAACTAATATATTAGTAATGGAATAATAATTAAGTAGGCACTTATTATTGCCATTATTTTATATGGTTTAGACTCTTTTTCTTCTTTTTTTATGGCATTTATAATTCCGACAACAAGTGTCAGTGGTGTAATAAACAATGTAGCTTCACCAATTTTACCAACCATCAACAATATCTCCCTTATAATAATGCTCATAATACCCCAACTCCTTTATAAATTATATTAATTTAAAATATGTCTAATAATCCTATAATGAATTCATTGCTTGGAAGTTTTAGAACTTCT
>CAZWTU010000210.1:0-1882 GCA_964637035.1 uncultured Tissierellaceae bacterium | reverse complement strand
TTGGGGGCTTGGAGTAGGGAGAAGTTTAATAGCAGTAGCTATGGATTGGGCTAAGGAGAAGAATATAGAAAAGATTACCCTAACGGTTGATACATCAAATTATAGGGCAGTGGCCTTATATGAAAGTCTAGGATTTGAAGTAGAAGGAAGACTAATGAAAGATAAATACTTATCTGATGGATCTTACAGAAATTCTTATTTAATGGGATTGATTTTAGATGAATAAAAATAGGACTTTAAAGTCCTATTTTTTTATGAGGATATGAGATCAATATCATTGAAAAACATAACCATGGCACCAGCAGTAGTTCTTTCAGCCAGGGGAAGGCCACATCTACATATTAAATAAAATCTTTCTTTATTATCTTTAACAGATTTATATTTCCTATGAACCTTAAGAGCAACTCGAGAATTAAACCTTACATAATCTTCTATAGATTTAAGAAGATAGGTTCCAGTTTCTACTTGAAATTCAGAAACATATTTATAAGTAGATATAATATAATTTTCATATTGTTTATGATTATCTAAAAGTCTAATATTTGCATGTTGAGGTACAGTCATATCTTGAATAATGTGCAAGGCGGCTCCAAGATAAAATAAGGATTGATTAAACTCTTTATTCGCCCAAAGTTTTAATGATTCATCATAGTAGTCAATCCCAAGGTCCATTGCAGACTTCCTCCCATACATGCCTTTTTTAGAAAAAGGATTATAAAAATGATTAGAACTTTTAAAATCCTGATCAGCCCATACAGCACCTTCATTAATGTCTTCTATATAATTGAAAAAGAAATTATGTTCTCTTATATACTCATCATTTGCAAGAATGTTTAATGCATTAATATTAATAAACTTATGAACTGCACAATGGGTGTCAAGTATAAGTTTTTTAGCTGGATTTGCAGCACTAAAGATTAATTTAAGTGTTTTATTATAAGTCATTTCCATAAAGTCTATTTTAATCACTCCTAATAACTATCTAGTCATAGTATAAGTAGTTTTTTTATAAATAAACATCAATAAAAAAATATATTGACAAATGATATGATATAATAAATACAAAGTTTCAATAAATTTAAAGGAGGAATAAATATGTTGAAAAAATTATTATCAATTATTTTGTCATTTACTTTATTGTTTGGTGTTTTTGCTATGCCATTAGAAGCTTCACAAGCAAAGCATATTATTAAATTAGAAGGCACAAGTTTAGACTTAGAAAATGAAATCTATACTGATGAAGAAGGCAAGGAAATGATACCCTTAAGGCAAGTTCTTGAAGATCTAGACTATGAAGTTAAGTGGAATAGTGAAGAACGAAGTATTAATATCTCCAATAAATTGCAAAATTTTAATTTTGAAATTGGAGAATTAAATAGCATTATAAAACTAGGTAAAACTTTTATTCCCTTAGAATTACTAAGTGATTCATTAAATTTAATTGTAGGATTAGATAATAAGCAACAAATTATAAAGATAGGTAAAGCCAAGCTTAATCAGGAGGATTTCTTTGGGATGACTGAGAAGGATATAATTCCAAGAAATTTAAATAATTATATGAATAGTTTAGAGAAAAATCAAAACTTCTATGGATCTGTCTTAGTAGCTAAAGATGGAAAAGTCCTTATCAATGAAGGTTATGGATTTGCAGATTTCAAACAAGGAACAAAAAATAAACCAGGAACTAAATTTGCTATTGGGTCTATAACAAAGCAATTTACGGCTATGGGAATTATGAAATTGGTGGAAAAAGACTTGATCCAAGTTGAAGATAAAATTTCAAAATATATAGCTAATGCTCCCCATGGAGACAAGATAACTATTCATAATTTATTAACCCATACTTCTGGATTAGTGAATTATACAAATACAAATGAATTTA
>CAZWTU010000209.1:0-1895 GCA_964637035.1 uncultured Tissierellaceae bacterium | reverse complement strand
CATTTTATATTTCCACAGGACTCCACCCTAGGAGGTATTTAGTATGCTAATATTAACTAGAAAAAAAGATGAATCAATAATAATAGATGGAAATATTGAAATAAAAATAGTAGACCTAGATGATGGAAGAGTAAGATTAGGAATAGAAGCCCCAAGAAACATAGAAATACTAAGAAAAGAATTATATGACAAAATCCAAGAAGAAAATAAGGCAGCTGCAAATACAAAGTTAAATATAAAAGATATGAAGAAGCTTATGAAAAAATAAACAACTTTGATCCTGCAACTTAACATTCAAGGAGGACGCAAAATACCATGGACGGTACAAACAAAAACAAGCAAGAACTAACAGATGAATGCTGGAATGTACTAATAGTAGATGACGACAATTTAGTGCATACAATGATTAAGCAAATAAATAAAAAGCTAATATTTGAAAACAAAAAAGTACAATTTCATAGTGCCCATACATCTAATGAAGCTAAAGAAATATTAAATAAAAATAATAATATTGCTTTAGTATTATTAGATGTGTTTATAGAAGGGTTAGACTCTGGTTTAAAGTTGGTAGAATACATAAGAAAAGACATAAAGAAGGAAGACGCAAGAATTGTACTAATGACTGGAAACTCTTCTACAATTGTAGAAGAAAAAATTATTTTAAACTATGATATTAATGGTTATGGGGATAAATCAGACCTATTTTTCAATAAAATATCTAGCATAATTTTGTCATCCTTAAGGGGATATAGGGATATTACTAGAATAAAAACCAACAGACAAACAATGGAGAAAATGGTTACATCCATATCAAAATTATATAATGAAAATGGCTTAGAGGAGTTTTTGCTTACAAGTTTATGCCATTTAAGTTCAGTAATCAACCAGTGTACAGAATTTAAAAAGGAAAATTGCAATATTAATTCCCTAGCAGCAATTAGACAGGGACAAACCAATATATTTAAAATAATAGGTGGGAAAGGGAAATACAAAGATAAAAAAGGTAGAAAGATTAGGGGAACAGTAGATAGAGAAATTCTCATGAAGGCAAGTGAAATATATAGGGAAGGAGAACATAATTTATACGACGATTGTTATATTGCTAAGTATAAAAGTTCTTCCGGTGACGAGGCTATTATAATTATAGAAAACAATAGAAGTATAGAGCATGTAGACATAGAGTTGTTAAATATATTTAACAAAAGTATTTCCGCAACCTTTGACAATCTTTGCTTAAATATAGAAATAGAAAAAACACAAAGAGAAATCCTATATACCTTAGGAGAAGTAACAGAAGCAAGATCAGAAGAAACAGGGTCTCATGTAAAAAGAGTATCTAAATACTGTGAAATTTTAGGAAGAGAATATGGACTAAGCCAAAGACAAATAATGCTCTTAACCAATGCAGCACCAATCCATGATTTAGGCAAGGTAGCAATACCAGATAAAATACTACTAAAACCAGGCAGTTTAACAAAAGAAGAGTTTAATATAGTAAAGACCCATACAACAATAGGATATAATCTACTTAAAAACTCCAATAGAGATATACTAAAAACCGCAGCCATAGTAGCCCACCAACATCATGAAAGATACGATGGGACAGGCTATCCAAGGGGATTAAAAGGAGATCAAATCCATATTTACGGAAGAATATCAGCAGTAGCAGACGTATTCGACGCCCTAGGCTCACCAAGAGTATACAAAAAAGCCTGGGTAATCAACGATATACTAAAGCTATTTAAAAAAGAACGAGGCAAACAATTCGACCCAGTCCTAGTAGATATCCTATTTGAAAACTTAGACGAGTTCCTAAAGATAAAAAAACAATATAAAGATGAAAGCATATTTGATGAAATAGGCATGGAACTAAACTGACAAGATTAAATATGAAA
>CAZWTU010000208.1:0-1903 GCA_964637035.1 uncultured Tissierellaceae bacterium | reverse complement strand
TATCTGCTTTGTAGTGAAAGTATCTTTCTTCTACAATTTCACCTAATCCACCTTTGCGATTTTTGTTTTCATAAGATATCCTATACTCTTCTTCCGAAACTTCTTTTACAACTTCCGTCAAAAAATATTCATCTTCATTACAAATATCTTTGAATGTTTTTCCTTTTAACTTTTTTGCATGCTGATAAATAGACTCTTTATCTTCTGGGTTATAATTTTTATACATTGAGATCTCCTTGTAATTAATTTTTATTAAATATATTTACACCTATTTTAAAACAAGATTTATCTAATATTTTATCTTTCACAGCTAATTTGAAAATCTATTTTTAATAGTACTTCTTATTATCATCTAAATATACAATATCTTTATATTATATAATTTTTAAACCTTGACCGGATAAATAATATTGTATTGTATTTTATCTTTATCTCTCTTATATTCAACTAATTTTAAATTAGTCCATACTTCTGATACGGTAGGCCTTGTACCTTTTGTAAAGTTTCTAATTGCTATCTCTTCAGTATATTCTATAACATCTTCTGATATATCGTATGCAACAATATATGCATTAATCATAGAATAATCTTTATGGGTATATTCTTGGTTAACCCAATCAACATATTTTATTACTTGATCCACAGTTTCTATAGTTGCTGAGTCCTTTTTTATTTCAATTATCAAATAATCTGATATGATGTTAAATTCAGGAATATATTTGTAACCAAATATATCCATCTTATCCATATAATCTATAGCTTTAAATGGTGAGGCTATCACTTGATGAGAAATATAATCCCATTCTCCAAAAATATCATTTGTACTTTCATCTTTTCTAGTTAAATTATATATTAAAGATGCTTCTATAGCCATCTCATGTCTTAAATACTCTTTATCATCTACATCTGATGCTGAGTTTATAATTTCTGCATCAGATATTTTATAATTTTCATCAGCTTTATCTTTTATAAGATTTATTTTTTTAGTTTTGTACGGAAATATATTTTTATTGTTATTTAATTCATTTAGGAATCGTTTGTTTCTTTTTATTATAATGTTCCTCAAAGCAATATTTTCTTTATCATCCACTTTTACAAATGATAATTTCCAAAAAGCCCTTAACATTTTAAATGAATCTGGATTTGACAACAAAGCATCATCCATATCTATACCTTGTTTGAAGAAATAAGGAGAGGGTTTAAATATACAGATTAATCTATTATCTATGGATTTATTATTATTATAAAGAATATAATTACTAATGTCTTTGTATTCTTTTAAAGAGGGATTTAATGCATCAGGATAATTTAATATTGCAGATTCATTATCTATGCTAATTAATTCTCCTACTCCATATATTTTTCTTTTAATAAAAAAGTATACATTGTCTCCTTCTTTCATACTAAAATAATCACCAAATGTTGCTTCATGATGACTCCCCCACTGATATTTCTTTTGTGATTTTATATATTTTGGCTCACTTAAATTTGTACTATATATTCCATTTTCTATCATTCTACTTAATGCCTCTATATTATTTAGGGCAAATATGTATCCTGCCATTTACATATCCTCCTTTATTATCTAATTATCTAATTATCTAAAAGTATTATATCATATGAATAACAAGGGTATAAGTCTGAGTATTATATTTATCCAAATAAAGAAGTCTTGAACTCTCTGTTTCCAAAGATTTCAAGACTTCCTTATATCACTCCAGGTAGTAATTTGTAGAACTTATATCCTTTTTAGTCGACGTAAGCCTCGCCAACTGTGACAAAGGTACACACCCATCAACTTCATCTTACGGATTTATATATACTTCTAAAATGAAACTCTATTCTTACAATATTTAAAGTTTAGTTTAAGATTAACATTTTCTTTCCATAAATAATATTTATC
>CAZWTU010000207.1:0-1918 GCA_964637035.1 uncultured Tissierellaceae bacterium | reverse complement strand
GGTGAATCTATAATTGTTATATTATCACTATGGGAAACATTATCTAGTAAAGCACTTATAATAGGAGTTCCAGATGGCTCCCCAGTCGTTAGGAAGCCTGAAAACACACTAACATTCTCGCTTTCCCCTTTTTTAATTTCTCCAATAAACTTATCCTGCTTTCCTATAGCCTTTTCTGGGCAAACTAGCATGCATCCACCGCAGGAATGGCAAATATCCTTAAATACTATTAATTTACTTGTGTATGCCAAAGCATTAAATTTGCAAAATTCAACACACTTTTGACAACCTGTACAAAGATCTTGGTCAACAAGTGGAATTTCTCTATAAACCTTTTGTGTTTTTACATCACTAGGCTTGAAAAACAAGTGTCCATTAGGCTCTTCAACATCACAATCAACATAATTAGCTTTTTCAGCCACTGCAGCTAAGTTCACAGAGACAAGGGTTTTCCCTGTTCCACCTTTACCACTGAGAACAGCTATTTTCATATTATTACTTGCCATCTTTGTGAAATCCTTCGTGTATTTCGTTTAACGGAGATAATTTATTTTCTTCTAAAGCCTTTATATTTTCTTCTATTGTTCCATCCATTGATTGGTATAATTTTATATTCTGGGAATTTACTACCTCTGCTGCATTTTGTCCTAATCTTGGAGATATCAATGCTTCTACTTTATTATCAACAATTAATTGTGCAGCTTTTATACCTGCACCACCAGCGCTATTTGCAGCAGTATTTACAAGAAAATTACTTTCTTTACTTTCTGTGTCATAAACTAGAAAAAAATCTGTACGGCCAAAATGACCACTAACATTTGCTTCCATTGAATCTTTATCTACTGGTATACCTATAATCACTTTTATTCCTCCTCTAAAATTCTGTTTATATTTCCTCTACCCATTCCCATACCTTGACCTTGTCTCATACCTTGCCCAATTCCCATTCCTTGTCTACGGCATCTTCCACATCCCTGGGGTTGATCTCTATCTCCACATAGTTTGTAGCTACCACCTTGTATATTCAACATATTGCCATTAACTAGAAAATCAGCTAATTTTCTTCTTGCTTTAACATAAATTCTTTGTACAGTAGCCCTTGCCACATGCATTATTTCAGCACATTCTTCCTGGGTCAATCCTTCTAAATCTATTAATCTTATGGTTTCATATTCTTCCACAGTCATGGATATAGTTTCAATATCTTCCTTAGAAGGATTAAGAGGACCAAATTGATTGGTCTCTGGTAAATCGCATACCTTTCTTAATTTCCTAGGCCTAGCCAATATGATCACGTCCTTTAATTACAAAAGAAATGAATAACAGGATTGACCTGTTATTCATCACTTAGGTTATCCAACTCTTCTTCTATTAGATTTAGTCTATTTTCTAATAAAGATTTTTCTTCCTTTAACCATTCCTTGTCAGACATTGTATTTACTGGTTCATCTACATAATATCCTCCAAATCCTGTTCTACAAGAAAAGTTTCTTCTCCTAATGCCTCTGCCAGCTCCCCTACCATATCCTAGGCCACCAGCAAAATCAGCACCTCTATTATAAACTCTTCTTCTAGCTACCTCTCCTGCACAATATCCCATAGCTCTACCAGTCATAGGTCCTTGTCCCATAGGTCCAGATCCATCTCTTCTTGCCATAATATATCTCTCCTTTCAGTTATGAACATATGCTCCATACTTATATTATACTATGTTATGAGCATATGTCAACAACTTTTTGAAAAAATATTATTTATTCCTATTTATTTTTATAATTTGCATTAATAATTCATTTTATACTGTTTATTATACTATTAATCTATAATAGAATTTGGTATAGTATTATTGAGGTGAAACAAATGAAGGTTATAATCGTAGGTATAGGAAAACTTGGATATAAATTAGCAGAATCAATGGTAA
>CAZWTU010000206.1:0-1940 GCA_964637035.1 uncultured Tissierellaceae bacterium | reverse complement strand
CTAACTCTCTTTTCTTGATAAACTTATATTAATAAAAGAAAAGGGAGAGATAAATGGTAATAAATTGAAACATATTGCATTTCCAAATCGGTTAACTAGATTATTGAATTTAGTGATCTACTTATAATAGAATCTTTACATATGATAAAGTATTATTAGTAGTATAAGAATTGATATTAATAAAAAAGGTTAGGTATCAAATGATACCAAAAACCTTGACTAGGATATTAAGGAGTGCTATAATAAAGATGAAAGATAAAAGGGAAATAAAAAGAACGGAAACGAGAAAAGAAGTAGAGACCTATCTAGCTAAACTTAAATATGCTATAGAAAGTGATTCTGTTACTATTAGATTTCAGAAGAAAAGACGGGTTGATAAAAATCGTGATAAAAGACATACTAACAGATATACAATAGCAAAATTATTTCCTGATGAAGATGAAGTATCTGCTTTAAAAAGAGAGCTCATAAAATTGACTATAGATGAATATATTGAAACTGTAAAAGATGTTAGATTTCCAAATAATACTGAAATGAGGGTTTTTGGGAAGCAATATCTAAATAAGGATGTATATATTAAAATAAGAGTAGAATTAGCCAGTGCAGTGCATGCAAGTGGTAACAACTTTATTTTAGTAATGTCATTTCATTTTTCAGAAAAAGATTTTAATAAATTTGATTTTGTTTATAGAAAAAATTGAGGTGAAAAAATGAAAAAGATTAAAAGTGAAAAAAGGCTATGTTTAATTTGTATGGAAGAACATGAAGTAGATATTGTGGAAATTATTGATACTGAAATATTTAAAGGTGAAGAAGTTGGTTTTAAAGCTATCTATCAGTATTGCCCTATTGGAGATGAACTTCTTGAAACAGAAGAAATGATAAGATTAAATAGTTTGGCTATGAAAGATGCCTATAGAGATAAGATGAATTTATTGACATCTAAAGAAATCATAGAAATAAGAGAAAAATATAATGTAAGTCAAAAGGACTTTTCGGAAATTCTTGATTGGGGACGAGCAACTATAACCAGATACGAAAATCATCAGGTTCAAGATCGAGGTAATGATAATGTCTTAAGAAAAATTGAATCTGATCCTAAATGGTTTTTAGAAATGCTAAGAAAATCTAAAGAAAAATTATCAGATAAAGCCTTTAGTAAATATTATAAAAAGGCAAATGAACAGTTTAAGAAAAAACGAAATCAATATTTAATAGACTCAATAGAATCACTTTATGCAAATTTTGAAGATAAATTTTCTAATGGAGGTATAGAACTTAATTTAACTAAGGTTGTAGAGATGATTAACTATTTAGCCTCAAAAGTAGAAAGTCTTCATAAGGTGAAATTAGCAAAAATGCTATGGTTTTCAGATAATCTTCATTTTAAAAAAGATGGTGTAGGAATTAGTGGGTTAGCATATAGTGCACTTCCCATGGGCGCTGTACCTGAGGGATATGATGAAATAGTATTACTTGATGGTATAGAATTTGATACTATATGGTACGGTGAAAATATAGGATATAAATTTAGAACATCCCCAGGGTTTGAAATTAAAGAGCTATCTGAGTCAGAGATTGAAACACTAGATTATGTTATTTCAGAGTTAGGTCATTTTAATTCTGATGAAATTATTCATAGAATGCATGAAGAAGAGGCTTATAAAAGCACTGAGAGTAATTGTATTATACCTTATACTTTTGCGGAGCAATTAACTTTAAATTAACTGATCTTAAGGCCTTTGGCCTTAGAGCTTTTTATATGCCCAAAATTATTTGAATTCATTTGCTTTGTTAGCAAATCCAAATATTATTTTAATACTATCAGAGCCTGAAAATTAAGGGCTCTTTTTTAATAGCAAGATACCAATTTCCGTAAGAACGGGTGAGGCTATATTAAATAAAAAGAGTATATTAGAGTATGGTTGTCGCTTTGCAAG
>CAZWTU010000205.1:0-1966 GCA_964637035.1 uncultured Tissierellaceae bacterium | reverse complement strand
GATGATAGTTCCTTTTGGAAAGCCTATCGATTTGTTGTCTTCTTTACAAATATTTTTTGCCAATGATTCTGTAATAAGTTTTTTACTACTATCATAAATAGGTCTTGAATCTATTTTTTCTTTACTTTTTACTTGTATATCTTTCATATCTTTAGATAAAATCTTAATTCCAAATTCTTCTAGCTTGCTTACATAAGCTTCTAGTAAGTTGTATAACTTAGAATTGGCTGTTTGTATAAAGTTGCGAAAGACCAAGGCTTCTTCCATCAAATATATATCTTTACCTAATAAAAGTGATTTTTGTATAGCACATGTAAAGGGTGTATTATCTCTGCCTAGTGAAATATCAGATAGTTGATAATTTGCTATTTGTGTAATTATTACATATTCATACTTTTCAATATTATCATTTTCAATATAATCTTCTATGGTATAATAATCTTTCTTATTATCACTTTCATTAAGCAATTCAATATCACCCAAAACTAATACAGGTGTTTTCTCCAGATTTGTTTTAGTTTTTATCTGTTGAAGTTGCCGAATTACTTCTTTTGATATTAAGTCAATTAGTTGTTCTTCTTTCCCCTTCATAATTTCCTCTCCAATCACATAACCGTTTTTATCTTTTAACTACTAGATAAAATCTTGCAAATAATGATATAAACCCCACTACTCATACGATTGAGCATCCTAATTAAATCAGGTCTTTCAATTTCCCCATCTAACTTAGTAAAGGCATTTATTGCAGATAATTCTGTTTCACGTACAGATGTACGTACTAAGTTAAGGCAAGTTACAAGCTCTCCCATTTTGTAATTAGGTACAAAATGTTGTATTCTATAATATTTATCTGGATTATGGGATCTTTCCCTTAAGGCTTCTTCATCTAATCCTAATATTAATTGGTCTTGGAGAGGCTCTTCCTTGACTTCACTTGCAAGTATGTTTCTAGCAAGCTTGAGGATGTCATCAAGATCATTCAATACTTGATTTTTGCCCTCTTTAGATGCTAAAACTTGAGCCATTAATATTTTTCCTTGTAAAGTATCAAGCTTTCCCCTAAAAATAATTCGCGGATGATTTTTAAGTACAAGTATATTACCATGTAAATGAGTCATATGTTCCGGTTTGTTTTTATATCCTATTCCATCACTATCAAAATATTTATATAGAGGTCCCTCATCTATAGGTTCTTTACTCATTAATTCATAATCAGTTGTTTCATCATATAAAATTGTCATTTTTCTTTCTTTTATATAATCCTTAGCCGTTTGTGTGAGAAAATCATCCTTATTAAGGTAAATTTCCTTATCTTGGCTTTTTGAATACTTGGCTCTTAAGTCAGTTTCTGTAATAACTCTCATAAAAGTCATCCTTTTCACATGTTTAATTATGCTTTATTTTTTAACTTCTTTTTTAACTTCTATTGTTGGTAAAATACTTTCTACTTCATCATGTGGTCTTGGAATTACATGAACAGATACTAACTCTCCTATTGCACTAGCTGCTGCGGCTCCTGCATCTGTTGCAGCCTTAACTGCTCCAACATCCCCTCTTACCATAACACTTACAAGTCCGCCACCAACATGAACCTTACCTACCAATGTTACGTTTGCTGCCTTTACCATTGCATCTGCTGCCTCTATTGAACCTACGATTCCTTTTGTTTCTATCATTCCTAATGCTTGTCTTGTTGACATATCATAACCCCCATAATATTATTTTTTGTTTGCTTCAAAATTTGGTAAAATACTTTCTACTTCATCATGTGGTCTTGGAATTACATGAACAGATACTAATTCTCCTACTGCACCAGCAGCAGCTGCTCCTGCATCTGTCGCTGCTTTAACTGCTCCAACATCTCCTCTTACCATAACTGATACGTAACCACCACCAACATGAACCTTACCCACTAATGTAACATTTGCTGCCTTTACCATTGCATCTGCTGCCTCTATTGAACCTA
>CAZWTU010000204.1:0-2031 GCA_964637035.1 uncultured Tissierellaceae bacterium | reverse complement strand
TAAACATATTATATTTTTCATATTATCTTCCCCTTTCTTATTTAAGTTTTCTTTTGACTTGATTTTTCCTATCTCCACATCCTCACCCCCTTCCAAAGCTTATTTATTTTGATAATTCATTTATTAGGTAATTAAATTATGCTGAGTCGCCCTTCGTTTTACTAACTGTAAAAGTGGCAGGTAAAAAAATATCTTTTATTTTTACATTTAGAACATTTGCAATATTTATTGCAACCTCTCCTGGGACCTTTCTATTACCATTTTCATATACATTGTATGTTGATACTGGTATATTAAGCAATCTAGCCATTTCTACCTGACTTATGTTTCTAGCTTTTCTTAACTCTTCTATATTTTTAATCATTTTGCACCTCCAATGGTTTTACTAACTGTAAATCTTAATCCTATTATATATTTACTAATTGTAAATGTCAATAGTTATTTTGACATTTTGTAAAATAACTCTAAAAGTGTTCTTTTGTTTGTTATAATATACTTAATTTACATATTGTGAAAGGTGGTTATCATGGAAAATACATTAGGAAAAAGAATAAAATATTTAAGAGAAGAAAAAGATTTTTCTCAATTAGAGTTTTCAAAGCTATTAAACATAAGCAATTCTACACTTTCTCAATATGAAGCCGGTAATAGGATGCCAGGCGATGAAATAAAAAAGAAAATAGCAGAATACTTTAATGTATCGTTGGATTATTTAATGGGTGTCTCAGACATAAGAAACCCTTATAAGGAAGATAAAGAAGATCAACTTCCCGATGGATTTGATTCTCCAGAAGAAGCTATAGATTTTTTACTTAATCAAAATGTGATTATGGGATTTGGTGGATTTGATGTAGAAAAACTTAGTGATGATGAGAAGGTTGAGTTTGCTAATTCTTTGCTGGAGCATTTGAAATTGCTTAGCTTGAAATATAAAAAGTAGGTAGATGTAAAATATAAAAACAAATTTTAAACTAATAGATAAAGGGCGATAATATGGATTATAAGATACTTAATCAAAAGTTAATTGATTATCTAATGGAACTAGATAAATTCTTTGAAGATGAAGATATTAGACCAATAATACAAGGGGAAAAAGAAAGTTTTAGATTAACAAGTAGTAATGGAAGATGTTTTTTCTTTTTAGATATGAATAGAACTGGTAACATTGAGTTTAAGACTACCCTACAAACTAGGTATGCAATAACTAATGATTGGCTTGTAAGACTTGACTTAAACTCTCCTCCCCATACAAATCCTGATGGTACTGTTACAGAGAGAGATCACATACATATAATAAGAGAAATAGATGGAAATCTTCTTAATTATGGGTATAATATAGATGAGTTTCATTCGTTGCTAATAAAAAATACTAAAAACATAAGTAAGGTATTCGAAGAATTTTGTAGATTTTGTAATATTGAGATTTCAGGAGATGTTCAGTTAGTATTATAATTTGATAGGAGGTGAGTTGAATGTCTTTTAAAGATGATTATATAGCATTACTAAAACAAAGAACAATTGAATACAAGATAAATGATAATATTCATAGAATTACAACACCTTTATTAGACAGAAATAATGATGCCATAGAAATATATGTTATAAAAGATGGAAATCAACTTACCATTACTGATGATGGATATATTGTAAATGATTTAATATCCTCTGGCTTAAATTTCAAAAAAGATACAATTAGACATAAATATCTTAAAACTATATTAGCTAATCATGGGGTTGAAATAGGGAAAAGTAACGACTTATTTGTTAAGACTACTCCTAAGAACTATGCGATTAAAATGCATATGCTAACTCAGTGCATGAGTAAAATAAGTGATTTATTTGTATTAAATAAACCAAGTGTAATTTCTTTGTTTAATGAGGATATAAAAGATTTTCTTGATAATAACGATATAAGATTTATTGAGAACCCCCTATTTATAGGTAAAAGTAGGCTTACTACTCAATATGACTTCGCAATCCCTAGCACTAAAAAAGCACCAGAAAGAATTATTAAAGCTACTGGTAATATAA
>CAZWTU010000203.1:0-2034 GCA_964637035.1 uncultured Tissierellaceae bacterium | reverse complement strand
GAGATAAATAGGAAATTATATTAATATGTAAGTGGAATCTTTAGAGAAAGCCATAATATTCATTAACACAAGCTAGCTTTGGTTAAAAATAAGACCTAGTTTTATTATGGGTGAAAATTATTATCATAGAACAATGTAAAGCCAACTTGACAAAGTTATATTATTGAATTATAATGAATGTAAAGTAAGCTTTACTAAGTGAGGTTGGTGTTTTATGAAAAATCGTTTAGAAGAGATTAGAAAAACAAAGGGGTTAAATCAAGAGGAATTAGCCCAAATATTAGAGGTGTCAAGGCAAACTATTAGCTCTTTAGAAAATGGTAGGTACAATCCTTCCATTCTATTAGCTTTTAAGATTGCAAGATTTTTTAACATGAGTATTGAAGATGTTTTTATTTATGAGGAGGAGAAAAATGGAAAATAGAATAAAAAGACAAAAAAAGAAGATGTTTTTCTTGGCGATTATTGGATATTTTGTTGGTGCAACTTTATATGAGTTATTTGGAGATGGAGATTCTACTTTTAGATTCTTTGCAGGAGCTTTATTTGCAGGACTTGTAGACATATTGATTGTTTTATATGATGGTTGGAAATATCCAGAGATAAAAGATAAGAAAAGGCAATTGGATAAAGATGAGAGAAATATAATATTAAATGGTAAAGCTGCTGGTTTTACAATAACTGTAGTCTTATTTGCCTTAGCAATAATATTACTAATATCTATTATAATAAAAAATAAATTAATTGGATATCTTTCAGCTGGATTATATTTATTTATATTTTTCTTATTAATAGTAAGCAAGGCTTACTGGAACAAAAGAATGTAAGTTGATATTCTTTATCAGATATATATACTTTTATGGCTTTATGATATACTACGGATAATGATTATACTTGAAGGACAGGAAGGAAAATAGATGAAAAATATATTAGTTGTAGATGATGAAGCGAAAATAGTTGAACTTATAGAAGCCTTTTTACAATTAGAAGATTATAAAATTTTCAAGGCCTATGATGGATCAGAGGCCTTAGATATATTTGAAACACAAGAGATACATCTTGTAATACTTGATCTTATGTTACCTAAAATAAGTGGAGTGGAAGTTTGTAAGATTATAAGGTCTAAGTCAGATATTCCAATAATTATGCTTACTGCCAAGGTTGAAGAGGAGGATAAAATAGAGGGACTTAAGATAGGTGCAGATGATTATGTGACAAAACCCTTTAGTATGAGAGAACTAGCCAGCAGGGTAGGAGCAATTATGAGAAGAACTTATAAAGATGAAAATCCTCAGGCTGAAAAATTTGTATTTAATAATGGGGACTTGGAGGTTAATATTAGGGAAATAAAGGTATTAAAAATGGGAGAGGAAATAAAATTGACCCCAAATGAGTTTAAAATACTTAAGATATTAATCGCTAATAGGGGTAGGATATTGTCCAGGGATATCTTGCTAGAAAAGTCATTTGGTATAGATTTTAATGGAATAGACAGGACTATAGATGTTCATATAATGAATTTAAGGCGGAAGATTGAAGATAATGTTAGGGATCCAAAGTATATAGAAACCATCTATGGCATGGGCTATAGATTTAACCCATAGGCAGGTGAAAGTATGAAACTTGTAAACAAATTAATAATTAGTTTTGTAATCCTTATACTTTTATCAACGGTTTTAGGATTTGTTATCAGTAATAGAAATATAGATAATAAATTTGATCTTTATTTACAAAGACAGAAAAACAAGATGATAACAATGCTAGTAGAGATTATTGAGAATAATTACCATGGTGATAGATTTTTAAGTAATAAAGAAGACATTGAACTTATAGCAAAGATTGAGGGATTGTATATTAAGGTTGATGATTTAGGAGGAGACTTGATATACGAAAGCAATAAGGATTATATAAAAAATAGACGAAAAGACCTATTTCTAGATTACTCTGATGATTTAGATGATGAATTTTACAATAATTATTATAGGGAAGAAAAATATGACCTAGTAAATAGTGATGAAAGAATAGGAAGTATAG
>CAZWTU010000202.1:0-2037 GCA_964637035.1 uncultured Tissierellaceae bacterium | reverse complement strand
ATTAATCTTTGTTTTATGTATTTCTTTACTTCTATTCTTATTTTAATATTATCTATTTTATTAAAGTCTATAAAATAATTTGCCGTTGATTTATTATAAGTCACACCATATTCCTGTAACTTTCTAACATCCCATCTGTCTTTCTCCCATTCTTTTCGTTCGTCAGTTAAATCTATAAATGCGTTTAGTATATTTACTAAAAAATTAGCAGAAGGAGTTGATGAAAAGTATTCTTCTCCAGATAATTTAGACCATCCATTATGTTTCTGTATAGTTTTGATACCATTGTTACTTAACCAGTCTATCCACTGAAAATTTGATTTTTCTATATCTAAATCTATTATTGAATTTATATTAGGATGTTTTTCATTTATAAATTTAGCTAATAGTCTAATATATTGCATTTGCCCCATTAAGGTTGCTTGTAATCCCCATTCATCAGAAAATAATTTATTATATACAATAAATTTAATTTCCTTATTTATATTGGGATTGTTGAAGGGAAATGAGATGTTTTTATTGCTATATTTATATTTAAGAACATGTTCTTTAAATTGCTCTATATCACCAAAGAAGTCCATATTCCACTTATCATTTTCTAAGAAGTAATCTGTTGGTATATCTGTATAAGCTACTGACTTGTCTTCATTTATTACCCTCTCAGTATATTTAGATAAAGTCTCTGTTATTTTGTCAGTTGGAGTATCTATTACATTAGGTTTGAATGTATTTATAATATTATCTCTCATTGGCATCTCCTTTACTTATCTTAAATGAGGGTTGTGCTATCTCCCAATTAGCTCTTATATCTTCATCAGAAGGGTGTAGATACAAATTCATTGTAGTTTGTATCTGTGAGTGTCCTAATCGTTCTTGGACTTGTTTTATATCTTTTGTAGCTTGATAATAAATAGTTGCATGGGTATGTCTCAAAAGATGAGGGTGAACATCTATTCCAGTTTTCTTTTTAAGTGTTTTAAATAAAGCACTAACAGTTTGATAGTCAAGAGGTTGTCCCTTATTTTTACCTTTTAATTTTACAAATATAAAATTAGTATCTATTTCTAATTCATCTAAAACATCATAGGCATAATCATCAAATAAATCTATTAATTCTTGTGAAATATGAATTTCTCTTTCACCAGTCTTTAATTTTGCCCCGTTTTCAAGTTCTCCCCTATCCACTAATTTAATTCTATGTCCTTTATTATGGTCATAAATAATATCTTCTATAAAGAGAGAAAGAGCTTCACCTATTCTAAGACCTGTTTCAAATAACAATTTTATTAAGAATTCATCTCTAATATTATTAGTAGCATTATAAATTATTTCAATTTTTTCTTTAGTTAAAACCTTTAGTTTTCTTCTTGGTTCTTTAATTTTCAGTACATTTTTATTTGATGGCTTATCCTTATTTACATGATATAAAAAATCCTTGTATCTTCTATTTCCACCAGTAAAAACTTGTTTCATAAGTTTATCAACCATATCATTATCAATTTCTTCCGTCCTAAATAAATAATCATAGAAGTTAGTTACAACAGTTATAATTAGATTTACAGTTTTTTCACTTCTTTTGGCTTTAGTAGATTTTAAACTAATTACATTATTGTTTTCATATGGATTCCTAAGCCAACCTACAAAGTCAGATAGAATATTAATATTTACCTTTTTGTAATTAATATCTATTTCTTCAAGATATTCAAAATAGTGTTTTAGAGCATAACAATATGTTTTTTGAGTGTTATAACTCTTGTTTGTGTTATCAATATATTTTAGATACTTTGCTACTGGAATTATCGGTAGTCCTTCCTCATCAACTAATAAATACCTTCTCTGACTTTTATCTAACTTTACTTCTTGCACTCTCATTTGTTTTCACCCTCCTCCTTATAGATAATCAAGATACGACTTATTCATATTATACCAATAATACATAAATAATCATATACCTTTAATAATTATAAATTATAAAAAAAGATATAGGAATAGTAGTAAATTATACTATCTATCCTATATCAATTATACTCTATTTAA
>CAZWTU010000201.1:0-2043 GCA_964637035.1 uncultured Tissierellaceae bacterium | reverse complement strand
ACCTTTACCTTCTCACCCTTTTTTAAATAATCTGATACTTTTTCCACATAATCATGCGAAATCTCTGAAATATGAACAAGTCCACTTTTCCCTTCTGGAAGTTGAATAAAAGCACCAAAGTTAGTTATACCTGTTACAATGCCTTCAACTTTCACCCCTACTGATACCGTCATAAATAGATGACTCCTCCTTAAATTTTATTCTTTATTAAGTATATCTTAGAAATCTTTCATTGTCAATTAATCATCCCATTGTTTATCAAAAATAGATTTTTTCTTTTTGTTTTTATCTATGTATATGATTTCCCTCGGTTTTACCATTCCCAATTCTTCTCTTGCAACCTTTTCAACAAATTTTAAGGTGTCACTTTCTTCAATTTCTTTTTCCAAGTTTTTTATATCCACTTCTAGGCCTTCAACTTCCAAGAGGTTTTCTTGTTTTTTTGCTTCCAATTCATTTAATAGTTTTTCTTGCTTCAAAAATACCACACTTATATAAATAAGCGCAACTAATATAATTAAATGAAATAATCCAAATCTTTTTTTCTTTCTTCTCCTTTGTTTGGTCGCCATAATACCACCTCTATATATACTATACTACAAAACTTCAAAATTTCCTCTATTTTTTTGTAAATATTATATTTTTAAACCTTTTGTACTGGTTTCCAAAGTAATTTGGGATGCTTTTTACATTTTTCATAGACTTGGACAATTTATTTTTTGAATATCTAAAGGGATAAGTAAGTGTAAATATAAATTTACCCAAAGTCTTTTTTATAATTTTTCCCAATTTTAAACACAATTGATAAATTACCTTACTAAAAATCTTCTTGTAGACAAGAATCCCAAAAAGAAAACCTATTATTATATATCCCCTTAATTCACCCCAATTAATCTTTATTAGTATATAAAAAGATAATAATGACAATATAATCCAAAACAATAAGTCTCCAACATAAGTAAATATCTTATTCGGCTTTGAATAATATCTTATTGTTTTATATATGTCATATATGAAGCCTACTATCAATCCTCCATATATGGAACCTAAAAAAATATGCAAATCTATGATTAGTGTATTGTCCATATCTATCTCCCCACACTATTTAAATAGCTTTTCTAGTATACTTTTGGAACTAAGATCCCTAGATGAATAATTGACACCATTAATCTTGCCTTCAATTTTTACATTTCCATCGTCTAAATTCAATTTACTAATATTTAAATTTTCACCTTTTATAATCATCCCCCCATTGATAGTAGTTAAAATTATTGTGTTATCATTAAAATTTTCAACCTGTTCTACCCCTGTTATTGACATTTTTTTTCTGTCTTCAATGTTTATATTTTGATTTCTAAATTTAATTTTATTTTCAGTCACTTATCTCACCCCTAAACTATTAGATTATTAATATTTATGTATAAAAAAAGACTTTTATTACAAAGTCTTTTAAATATATCTATTTATTCTATTCTTTTATATAATTCACTTGCCATATCCTTCCTAACATTGTCTGAAATATCTAGGATTTCCACCTTCATCTCTCCAGAAACAAAATTAATTCTTACAATATCTCCTATATTAACATCGTCACCTGGCTTAGATTGCTTTTCATTTATATATACCCTACCTTGCTCGCAAGCCTCCTTAGCTACAGTCCTTCTTTTAATTATTCTTGAATTCTTTAAAAACTTATCGATTCGCATTTTTACCTCCTATAAAAAAATCAGGCCCAGGGCCTGATCTTTATTATTTGTTTACTATTTCTTTTAAGGATTTTCCTGCTCTAAATACAGGTGCCTTTGATGCTGGAATTTGGATTACTTCTGTAGGGTTTCTTGGGTTTCTACCTTCTCTAGCCTTTCTATCCCTTACTTCAAATGTACCAAAGCCAACTAATTGTACCTTTTCTCCTGTTTCCAGTGTTTCTTCAACCGTTCTCATAAATGCATTTAATGCAGCTTCTGCATCCTTTTTAGTCAGTTCACTCTTTTCTGCTATACTTGTCACTAATTCAGATTTGTTCATAATTCATTCCTCCTT
>CAZWTU010000200.1:0-2065 GCA_964637035.1 uncultured Tissierellaceae bacterium | reverse complement strand
TTTTTATTCACTTAATCAATTTGGGTGGTACCGCGATATACCTTCGCCCCAGTTTTGGGGAGGAGGTTTTTTTGTATTTTAAAAAGGAGGATTTGAATATGGAATCAAAATATATTAAAAAAATAAATGAAAATGTAATAGTAAAAGAAGTGGAAAAGGACAAATATGTACCTGATGATTTTTACTCAACTACAAATTATACAACGGAAATCCTCTATATGAATAGATGGATCGAGGTAAAACAACAGAGAATGGATGGGATAATTGTATTAAGTGACGGAGTAGCTACATGTACAAAGTTAAGAGATATTAAGAAGGGGGATATGGTGGTATGTGGCAATAGGGGTATAAGAATTAAAAGGGATGCAAACAATGAAAAATCTCAGGATTCCTTTAATTTTATGAATAGCAATATATCTTCAGAGAGAAGAAATATTCTACTCATACAAGATCTAGCCCAAGACCTTTTTTATAATAATAAAAAATTAACTGTTGTTGCAGGTCCAGTAGTAGTCCATACAGGTGGTGATTATTATCTGTCTCAGCTTATTAATGAAAACTATGTCAGTAGTATATTAATTGGAAATGCCCTTGCAGTTCATGATATAGAAAAATTTCTATACGGCACTTCTTTAGGTGTGTGCTCTAAATCAGGTAATCCAGCTACTAATGGATATATGAATCACATGAGGGCAATAAATCAAGTTATGAAATATGGTTCCATTAAAAACATGGTTGGGGCTAAAGCCCTTAAATCAGGTATTATGTACAATTGTGTTAAAAACAATGTTCCATTCGTCCTTGCAGGAAGTTTAAGAGACGATGGCCCACTTCCAGATACAATAACCGACATGATTAAAGCTCAAGATGCCTATAACAATCACTTACAATCCGCAGATATAGTTCTTGTACTAGGTTCTATGCTTCATGGAATTGCCAGCGGTAATATGCTTCCAGCCAAAACAAAAATGATTTGTGTAGATATTAATTCTGCTGTTGTAACCAAGCTTTGCGATAGGGGTAGTAGCCAAACTTTAGGTATAATTACTGATGTAGGATTATTTCTTAATCTTTTAGTTTATGAATTAGCAGATTTAAAAGCTAAATCCAAAACTAATTATGTTCAATCAAATTAAATCCACCAATACAAAACAACCCATCTAGAATTATCTAATCCTAGATGGGTTGTTTAAAATCTATTAAATAAAAACTCCTCTAAATCCAGCAAATAATACTACTATTGCAAATATCATTCTATATATGGCAAATATCCTCATGGGCCTTTTCTTTAAATATGAAATAAACTTATTGATTACAGCTAGGGCTACTATGAAAGACACTATAAATCCTATCCCTAGAGATATTATTTCTGAAAAGGTTATTGTTCCTAAACCTCCTATTTTTACTATCTTTAAAAAGCTCATCCCAACCATAACAGGAATTGCTAAAAAGAAGGAAAATTCAGCAGCTGCAACAGTTGATAATCCAGATACCCAACCCCCAATAATTGTAGAAGCTGATCTTGACATTCCTGGAATTATTGCTAAACATTGAAATAATCCAATTATAATTGCTTGTTTTACTGTGATGTTTAAATCCCTAGTCTTTACTCCCTTTGTTCTAAACTTATTTTCTGCATAAATCATAGCTATACCACCCAAAAATAAGGTTATAGCTATTGACCTAGGATTAAATAAATATTTATCAGCCACATCATCTAATAGTATTCCAAATACTCCTCCAGGAATACAGGCAATAAATAT
This sequence comes from uncultured Tissierellaceae bacterium, assembly GCA_964637035.1. GTDB lineage: Bacteria > Bacillota > Clostridia > Tissierellales > Tissierellaceae > CAZMMV01. Next base: position 302 of record CAZWTU010000200.1, on the reverse strand, counting down.
TATAAACCAAAATCTAAATCCTGATTTTTCATATCCAACTTTTTTGGGAAAGAAATTTATAAGTGTATCTTTTATCTTATCCCAGTAAAGAATAACAACTGCAAGTATAGCTCCTAACTGTATTACATATGTATACATTTCAACATAAGAAGATGTTTCTCCCTTAAACTTTAACAAATTTTGAAAAATTACTAAATGGCCTGTGGAAGATACAGGTAAAAATTCTGTAAGACCTTCAACAACTCCTAAAACCATAGATTTTATTGCTAAGACAATTGCATCCATAAAATTTTGATACCTCC
>CAZWTU010000199.1:0-2067 GCA_964637035.1 uncultured Tissierellaceae bacterium | reverse complement strand
TGAACAATTGATGCTATTTCTTTTATTTCTTTTTCAAATATACCTAAGGTATTAGGGTTAGTAAGCATTAATCCTGCTGTATCGTCTCCTACTGCAGCTCTTAGTGCTTCTGTATCAACTAAACCTTCTTTTGTTGATTTTATTTCAATAATCTTATAACCTGCCATTGCTGCTGTAGCTGGGTTAGTACCATGAGCTGAATCTGGAACTATGATTTTATTTCTTTTCATATCTCCATTATTCTCATGATATGCTCTTATAAGCATTAAACCTGTTAACTCACCATGAGCTCCTGCTGCAGGTTGTAAAGTCATTTTATCCATTCCCACAATTTCAGCCAAGGATTTATCTATTTCATACATTAATTGTAATGTTCCTTGAACTGTAGATTCTGGTTGTAATGGATGTAGGTTTGCAAATCCAGGATATCTTGATGTATCTTCATTAATTTTTGGATTATATTTCATTGTACAAGATCCTAGTGGATAGAATCCAGTATCCAATCCATAGTTTTTGTTGGACAGATTTGTAAAATGTCTAACAACGTCTACTTCATTAACTTCTGGAAAACTTACTTCTTCCTTGTTTATAAATTCTTCTGGAATAAAATCTGTAATACAAGTATCTTCTATGTCTAGCGGAGGAAGTCTATAAGCTTTTCTTCCAGGTTTAGAAACTTCGAATATTAGCTTATCATATTTTCTCATTCTATTCCCTCCAATACACTACTTAGTTTATCAATTTCTTCTTTAGTCCTTTTTTCAGTTACTGCAAACAATAAGGAATCTTTATACTCTGGGAAATCCTTTCCTAGGCAATATCCACCAAGAATACCTTCTTTTAATAATTCTTCTCTAACATCACATCCATCATTATCAAATGTAACAGCAAATTCTTTAAAGAATGGTTTATCAAACAATGGCTTAAATTTGCCAGACTTAGTTATTTGTTCAAATGCATAGTGGGCTTTTTGAGCACTTTGAGTTGCAACTTCCCTAAATCCTTCTTTACCTAAAGTAACCATATAAACTGTTGCTGCTAAAGTATTAAGTCCTTGGTTTGAACAAATATTTGAAGTAGCTTTATCTCTTCTTATATGTTGCTCTCTAGCTGTAAGAGTTAATACATATGACCTTTTACCGTCTACATCAGTTGTTTCTCCAACTATTCTACCCGGTAACTTTCTCATATAATCTTTTTTAGCTGCTATAAATCCAAGGTAAGGTCCACCAAATTGTAATGGTATACCCATACTTTGTCCTTCTCCTACTACAACATCTACTCCTAATTCAGAAGGTTTCTTTAATATTCCCAGTGAAATAGGGTCTACTGAAGCTATATAAATAGCCTTTTTAGATTTATGAACAATTTCCCCAGCTGCTTTTAAGTCTTCAATTACTCCAAAAAAGTTTGGGCTTTGAATAATAACCGCTGCTGTGTCATCACTTACTAACGTATCTAAATGATCTAAATCTGTAACACCATCTTTCATATCCACTTCTACTACTTTTAAATCTTGAACATGAGCATATGTTTTAAGAATTTCTAATGTTTCTGGTCTTGCAGTTTTAGATATAATAATTTCTTTTTTTCTAGATACAGATGCTGCCATTAAGGCTGCTTCTGCTACTGCAGTACCTCCATCATATAAAGAAGCATTAGCTATGTCCATTCCAGTTAGTTCACATAATAGTGATTGGAATTCAAATAGATATTGTAAGGTTCCTTGACTTATTTCTGGTTGATATGGTGTATATGATGTATAGAATTCCTGTCTTGAAGTAATATGGTCTACTACTGACGGAATATAGTGATCATATGCACCAGCACCTAAAAAGCAAGTTAATTCATCTGTTGTACAGTTCTTATTAGCCATCTCTTTTAAATATCTAGTAACTTCTAACTCCGACATAGCTTTCGGTAAGTTTAATTCTCTACCAAGTTGCATATCTTTTGGAATATCACTAAATAAATCATCTAAAGAATCTAGGCCTATGAACTCTAGCATCTCTTTCTCATCTTCATGAGTATGTGGGATGTATGGGAACATAGTTTATACCTCCTCAG
>CAZWTU010000198.1:0-2082 GCA_964637035.1 uncultured Tissierellaceae bacterium | reverse complement strand
CACATAGTGGACCCAGTATATCCAGGCCTTAAGGACAGGATTATTGATTTAGGAAGATTTATAGATAGGGATATTTTAATGGATAAAAAGGAAGAAATAATAGGGGCTAAGGGGGCAAATAAGGCTGCTTATAGAAAGGCTTTTTCTTATTTTAAGGCTGGAAAATCAATTTATGAGGAAATAAAGGCAGGAAACAGGTCATTAATAGATGTTAAAGAAGTAAATAAGTTAGGCCTAGACCTAATAGACCGAGTTTTTTCAAAGGAAGAAAAACCCTTAGACTATAATGGTTTTAATGAAAGATATTTATTTTCTTCAGCTTATACCCCTGAAGGCTATGTAGATTATACTGATACTATATTAGAAGGGGTAGGAGATGTATATTATATGAATGGTGAAATAGGTGTTGGGAAATCTAGGATACTAAATATTATTTTTCAAAGGTCAAGAATTTTAAATTATAGTGTGGAAATTTATTATGATCCCATGTTTCCTAGAAAGATAGAATCCTTATTTATTAAAGACCTAGACACTATAATTACTTCTAATAAAAGTGGAAAAAGCTTTGCTAAGGAAATTTTTGATTTTAATGAATATATGAAGATGAATAAGATAAATAAAGAAGATTATAAGTCCTATAATTTACTAATTTCCAGGGGACTAGAATCTTTATCTAAGGCTAAGGACAATCACTTTATTCTTGAAAAGGCTTACAATCCTGCCATTGACTATGGTGGCATAAATATTATTAGGAGAAAATTATTAAAAGATATATTAGGATAAAGAAAAAGGTTAGGGAAATTTATCCTAACCTTTTATGATTTCAAAAAACCTTGTCATAACTTCTTCTAACCTATCTAGGTCTACTTTGCCTTGGATACTATCCTTGCTTCCACCACCTTTGATTTCAAATTCAGGAGTCATTTCCTTAAGTATGTTTTTTAAATTAATATCTAAATCCTTTGATATGGAAACTAGAAATTGGCCTGAATCTTGAGCTGTTAAGCCGTATATTTGTACTAGTCTCTTCTTATTTCTTAAATAATTTGCCATATAGTTTATTTCTTTTAAATTTTTGTTTTCAAATATTCTTGATACATAGGAAATACCCTTTATTTTAAAGGCAGATTCAAATATTTCATTTGCCTTGTATTTATTTACTTCTTCTTTTAGGTCTCTATTTTCTTTTTCTAGTTGGTTTTTTTGTTCATATATAAGTTTTACCTTTTCAAAGGAATCCTTATCTTTAGAGGATAGTAGCAAGCTAATATTGTTTATGGCTTCATTTTTCCACCTATAATCCAAAAGGGCCCGGTTTCCACAGACAAATTCTACCCTAATATTTCCCTTATAATTTTCCCATTTCCTTATTTTTATAAGTCCAATTTCACCTGTGTTTTGCAGATGGGTTCCTGCACAGGGTGAAAAGTCTATGTTGTCTATTTCTACTATTCTTATATCCGAATTAACTGTAGGTTTTTTCCTTACTGGAATTTTTTCGATTTCATTCTTCTCTATATAATAGGCTTTAATTTTAAAGTTTGATGTTATTATTTTATTTGCGTATATCTCAATTCTTTCAGCTTCTTCTTGGCTTAGGCTTGGTAGATTTACATCTATATATACATAGTCTTTTCCCAGGTGAAAGCCAATGGTTTCTCCGTTGTATAGTTTATAAAAGGATGCAGATAGTAGGTGCTGGCCAGTGTGTTGCTGCATGTTATCCAACCTGTTGGGCCAGTGTATATTTAGGGTTACCTTATTGCTATGTATATTTTCTTTTACTACATGGATGATTTCTTGGCCCTCTTCATAGACTTCTTCTAGTTTTATACCATTGATTGTCCCCATATCTCCTGGCTGTCCACCTGATAGGTGGGGATAAAATATGGTCCTGTCAAGCTTTATATAATATTGGCCATTTTTATATACTTTATCTACTATTCTTCCTTGTATTTCTCTTATATAAGGGTTGTCCAAATAAAATTTATTGGTCATTAAATCCACTTCCTTCCTTGTATCTAATTATATAATAACACAAAACCTAAATACAAGGCTTATTATTAATAAAATATGTTATAA
>CAZWTU010000197.1:0-2133 GCA_964637035.1 uncultured Tissierellaceae bacterium | reverse complement strand
AATACTGTGTCTGCATCAGAATATCCAGTCATGATGTGGTATTATATCGGTGGACTAATTGGATGCATGATTTATTTTGCTATATATGCCTTCACCAAAAGACCATTTATTTGGTTGGGGAATATAACCTTTGGCTTTTTTGCCATGGGACTTTTCTGCAATACTTTTGTCGTGGAGATACCAGAATTGGCTATGATTTTTGCTTTACTACTTGGAATTGTGAGTACCGTTGGAGTTATTAATATGTATTATATTGTAGGGGTAGTAGGCAAAAAATATAATAGCATGTTATATTTAAGGTTATCAGTCTTTTTTATAGGTATATTCGGTGGAGTCACTGGGATTATAGTAGGAAATTTTATAAATAGCAGAAATACCTTTGAGATATCCACTATTGCATCTATTGTTTCTGTTGCTGTGATGCTATTATTTATTATGTTATCTACTCTTGTTTCACAAACACAGTATTATGATGATTGGGCAAAGGATTCAGAAAATATAGAGATTGACAATGAAGGTCTACATTTATTCAAGAAATACCGACTAAGTAGGCGGGAAACTCAAGTATGTAAGTTGCTCCTGCAGGGTTATACCTTGCGGCAAATATCAGGAATATTATCTATAGCCTATTCAACGGTCAATACATATTGCACCTCAGTATATCGAAAACTGGGGATCAATAGCAGAATGGAATTACTGCTTCTATTTAAAGATTATAGTATAAAATAGCCAATTACCAGGGAAAAAGAGCAGGTCATTAGAACTAATGACCTGCTCTTTTTATGCCTTCATGTGAGTTAATGAATAGACAAATTTACCTTTATAAAGGAAAATGAAAATATAGTCTGCAGGCGGTTAAACCCGCTAGCAGAAATAATAAAACAATAGAACTGGAGGGAAGTGTAATGGAAAGCCAAAACAAAAATGCTGAAAACCAAGAACAAGCTAGTACAGAAACAATTGAATCACAGGAAGAATGCGATAATATCTATACTTCTGAGGATATTGAAAAGAATAAAAACATGGCCGGATTTTCATACTTTATATTTTTTTTACCACTAATTGCCTGCCCTGATTCAAAGTATGCAAGATTTCATGCGAATCAGTCACTATTGCTGCTTATCACATGGATTGCAGGTAATATATTATTAAGAATTACACCTTTAGGGTGGATGTTAATGCCACTTTTTGGACTAATTATTTTAGTATTCCTTGTAATAGGATTTATTAATGGATTTGCTGGTAAGGTTAAGAAGTTTCCTATTATCGGGAAATTCACTATCATTAAGTAAGGGTGGGAATGAATTTGCTAGGTAATTAAATTTTCATTATAAAATGTATGGAGGGATGATATGAAAAAGCTTTTAATTTACCTTATTATATTTGCGTTGAACTTATCATTAGTGGGCTGTAAGGCAAAGGAAAAGGCAAGTAAAAAGGTGGGGGAAAAAATTGCAGAAAAGCTAATTGAGGACATGGGTGGTGTTGAGGTGGATATAAAGGGTGACACCATTACAATGAAGGATGATGAAGGTACAGAAATTACCATGGGTGGAACGGACTGGCCAAGTTCAGACTTAGTAAAAAATATTCCAGAATTTGAAGATGGCAAAGTTCTTTTAGTTATGGAGATGGAAGACACATTGGTAATAAATCTGGATGAGGTAAGCAAAGAAGATTTTGAGAAATACCTTGAGAAGATTAAAAAGGATTTCGCAAACGAAGTCTATGAGATTAATGCGGAAGGGTCCCTAAGCTATGGTGGAGAGAATGAGGGGCGTATAGGTATCCAAATCTTTTATAGCAGCGAAACTGGTGGCGTTAGTATAACCCTAGCAAAAATGCGTGACTAATTAGATGGGAAAATGAAGAGGCAAAATGAAGAGGCAAAATTGTTAGTATCATCTATTGGATGAAATTTAAACTTGAATTCAAATTTTCAAAATTAAAAACAAAAAGTTGAAAGAAGGAATTATATGAAAATGATAAATAAAAGGCTATTTTGTTTATTGATTGTATTCGGATTATTAGTTGGAATGTTGCCTTTCCAAAATAAGATTATCTATGCATTAGAAGACGATGCAATAAAACAAGACATTTTGTCAGATAATGAGCCAGCTTGCTCTATTGGTG
>CAZWTU010000196.1:0-2137 GCA_964637035.1 uncultured Tissierellaceae bacterium | reverse complement strand
CTGTTATTCCTTCTAAACTTTCCTCCACATCAAAGCCATCCCTACTTTTACAATTACTTGAACAATACCCTGGATTTATGGTAGTTTTATAATTTTTTCCACAAACTACACATGTGCCACTTTTATCTTCTTTGGCGTTTTTTCTAGGAAGGACAATTCCAAATTTTTTAACTTTATGTCGGACTGTCCTAGGAGATACCTTAAACAGATCTGCAATCTCTTCATACCATAAGCCGTCATCAAAGTATTTCTTTAATTCTAGTTTAGTAAGTTTCTTCCATTCATCCATTATTTTAGTATTTATAAATATTTTCTCATCTACATAGCACCTGCTGTAAGATTCAAACTCACGTTCTCGGGGTTGAAAGCCGATGTGTTAATCACTACACTAAGCAGGCATAAAGACTTAGGAGCAGATCTAACGGGATGCAACCTAAGTACTGTTTTTACTTTATAGCAGTTAGATACTCTTCTAAGTTATCCACACTACCAATGAAATATCTAGTATCAATTTCTGGATTGTTGAACAATTCAAAGTTTGGGTAATCCAATCTTACTGTCCACCCATCTTTTTCAAATTCATTTTCGTCTGTCTGAGTAAACTCAAACTTGTCTAACACTTTCCTAACTTTCATAATACAAAGATAAGCAATTTTTAAATAGTAAATTCGTAATCATCTATAAAATTATAACCAATAACACTTAGTACTGATTCTACTAGTTAATTAACTAATCTTGTTTTAAAGTTATATTTATAGAACATGTTCCTTCAGTAAATATCTCCTTTATAATATCTGAAATTATTTTAGTTATTAATTCAGCTCCAGACTTATTCTCAGTATTTTTCAGTGCATTTGAAGAATCTTCAAGTTTCTCCTCATCACTTTTGTTTTCTATATCACTAATTAAAACATAACCATCTTGGATATTTTTTAAATGCTGTGTTGTTGAAAGTCCCTTTAATTGTTTCTCATCTATATAAAAAGCTTCTGGCGCAACAGATATTGCACCACTTTCCACAGATATTGTACCACTTCCCCCAATGTTAGCGCTTGTCCATGGTTCAACAGAGTATGGGTTAGTGTTAGTACTTGTTTCAGTCCATGGTTTAGCATAGTCTGGGTTAGTGTTAGTAGGAGTTTCAGTCCACATTTCTGGTCCTTTAAGGTAGGACTCGCTAAAACTATCTGTTGACATATCATATTTACTGTCAACTACCAATTGCTTGTCAATGTCATTTTCGTCATACACAGGAGTAAATTTATCCGTCTCTCCAGATTCCATCTGCTCTTTGATAGTTCCATTCTCTTCCGGAGTAATATCCCAAGTATCTTCATGTACAGCCTCTCCTTGTGAGTATATAGTAGATAATCTATAATGATATAAGAATTCTGCAAACTCTTCCTCCATAACATCTATTACTTCTAAAGAATCTCCTTCTAAAGTATACCCAAAATACTTATCATAATTTTTATATAATGTATATTCTACATACACATTAGTACCGTCTGTGTTAGCCATTTTGTTTAACATATAATTCTCATCGGTACTATTTCTTAATTCTACCATTTCCATTTCTAGTCTATTTCCCTGCATTTTCATTTTATAATTATTACTACCACTTAATACTACTTTTATCTCTTGTTGTTTGTGTAAATCTATTAATTCTTTTTCTACTTTATCTAACCAAGTTAACCCTGATATTTCTCCACTTTCCATTATATCATTTTTCTTAAGTATATTGTTTTTCTAACTCCATCTACCATTTTCCTAGTCTTATCTGTTATAGGTTTTAAATATTTACCTAATGTAACATTATTACAATTAATACCAAACTCTTTAAAGATAGGAAATACAACTTCCTTCATTTCATCGGCATCATAATTTTTAATACCAATCTCGTTATAAATTCTCATTGTAACATCATCTAATTTATTCTCAACCATTGCCTTAACTTCAAATAGATTGCTGTGCTGTACCTCTGTAAGTACCGATATATTGGATTTATATATCTGCTCAATAAGATTAAAATTTTCTAAATCTACATTCTTTAAATTCTTATCCAGCACTAAATTATTTTCTTCGGTTATTAAGTAATACTTTAAATCTTTTTCTTCATTATAAGATTCTAATTCCC
>CAZWTU010000195.1:0-2141 GCA_964637035.1 uncultured Tissierellaceae bacterium | reverse complement strand
TTTGCAAGGAGAGTCTTGGAGATAAGTCTTGGAAGGAAGAATTAAATATGGCATTAGATAGGTCCTATGAGTATAATTTTATTTGATGCGACAGGAAAATATCAAATAATGGTGGCATTAAGTGGAAGAACTATTAGCATATCTAACATACATTCTGGTATTGGGGGAATGGCAAAAGAAATGCTAGCCGATTCAGTGACAGATGACTTGTATGGAGTTTTCAATAAGGAAAAGCAAGATGGCAACGAGAATGTTCAGGAGATTGGAAAAGAAGTGAGAAGATTACTTGAAGAAGCAAATCTACTAGCATAATGCTTTTGATCGCAATTAAATAATAAAGAGGCATGAAATTACTAGTAAAAGAAGCTATAATTTCATGCCTTGCTTATGATGTTTTGGCAAGGATTCCCTTGAGCTTGCAAATGATAATCTAGGTTTTTTTGCTAATTTTGCTAAGGCTGCAAATAGTATTGAAAACTATGGTATCAATACCCGTAGTCAAGGTTATACTAATATGGTTTGGAAGAATATTTTTTGACTTAACTGAATTTTGTGTTATAATTGTATATGTAGTACGTTTAAATACATATGAATAAATTCATCTCCAAATTCCTTTAAGAAATGGGGGAACCATTTTTAGGGGTGAATCCTGGATATCAGGTAGGGCAACTTGGGTGCCCGAACCCGTCAGCTAACCCCGTAGGAGTATTCCAAGCGTTTGGCATTATTATTGCCAGCGTTTTTTTGTGTTTATAAAAATTAAAAAGGAGATGTTCTTGTGAGCAAGAGATCATTCATTTCATTTGCATCTTTATTTGTATTCTGGATAGTGATTTCAGGAGCGATAAATCTACAGCACATTATAGTAGGAATAGTACTTTCACTAATTACCACTTACTTTTGGAAAGATTTGACTAGCAAGTTACCTGGTATCTTGTCTCCTATGGAATTATTACTTTTCTCTAGGTGTATACTAATGTTGATAGGACATGTGATCAAATCAAATATCGATGTAGCTAAAACATTATTATTTTCTGATTTATCTACAGGATCCATGTTTATGGAGTTGGAACCAGGCATTGAAAGTGATTGGGGAAAAGTGTTCTTGGCCAGTTGTATAACTATTACTCCTGGAACCATAACTGTTGATGTTGATCCAGAGACCAATGTATTTGCTATCCATGCTCTTACAAGAGAAAATGGAATATCATTATACTACTGGAGTATTATTACAGAAGTCAGGAATTTAGAAAGATTAGTTCAGAGGAGGAAAGCTCATGATGTGGATACTGGTGGGATTCATGGCTCTAATTCTATTAGTGCTATTGAGAGCGATCATAGGACCGACGGTAATTGATCGTTTTATTGCTATAAATGCTATTACCAGCAAGGTTAGTATGGTTATTTTATTATTAGCATTCTATAGAGGTGAGTATGGTTTTATTGATGTAGCTTTTGTTTTTATGTTGTGTGGATTTGCAGGAGGGCTTTGGGTAATCAAGGTGCTTACTCCTAGTGTTTGGAATTTTAAGATGCCAAGACTAAAAGAACTAAGAGGCGATGGAGGGGGAGTGTCTTCAGATGATTAAAGTTTTATCAATGATATGTTTTATTGGGTCACTTTTGGCCTTTGGATTAGGAACTTTAGGATTGTATAGATTTCCGGATCCTTATACCAGAATGCATGGGGTAGGTATAGGAGATACCCTTGGGGTAGGATTTATGGGGATTGGACTTTTGCTACTTAGTCCTACATGGATTTTGAGAGTTAAACTTATATTTATATTGATTTTGTTTTGGATTATCAATCCTACTATGACACATTTAATAGCCAAGGCAGCTGTAATGCACGGGACAAGGCCTGCTGGAGCTAGTAAGTTGGGAAAGGAGTAATATTATGGGCTTTATAGCTGTTGATTATTGGATTATGGTGCTACTTTTCATCCTGCTTGTAGCAGGTTTAGCTATATATTTTATAAAGGACTTATTACATGCAGTTATTATTTATGGTGCATACAGCTTGACTATGGCATTGATTTGGCTACAGATGAATAGTCCTGACCTTGCTATTACGGAAGCAGCTGCTGGAATTTGTATGACTATTTTAATGATGGTAGTTATTTTCCGTACTAATAGAAAGG
>CAZWTU010000194.1:0-2168 GCA_964637035.1 uncultured Tissierellaceae bacterium | reverse complement strand
AAGATCCTTCATTTCATTCAGGATGACTAACACAGCAAAGAAAGTTGGCTATTAAAAGATGAAGCTGTAATTTAAAAAGGATCTAGACCATTAATAAGGGAATTAAAAGATGAATTTTGGAAATTATTTTTATTATTTGCTTTTACCCCTTAAAATAAATCTTATTTTATGTTAATCTATAGTAAGGGAAACAATAAATTTAGGAGGCATGGATAATGATTAAAGGTACAGTAAAATGGTTTAACGCAGAAAAAGGTTTTGGATTTATCACAACTGAAGAAGGCGAAGATGTATTCGTACACTATTCAGCAATTCAAAAAGATGGTTTTAAAACTTTAGCAGATGACGAAGAAGTAGAATTTGAAGTAGTAGAAACAGACAAAGGACTACAAGCTGAAAATGTAGTTTCTGCAGGAACTGAAGAAGGCGAAGCTGAAGATTCTTTAGATAATGAAGAATTTGGTCAAACTTTAGGTTCTTTAGAAAATGGAGATTCTTTATAATAAATATTTTAATCCTAGAATAATTAATTATTCTAGGATTTTTTCCTTTTTTGCAGAAAAATGGACAAGGGGACAGGCACCACGTCCATCAAAAAATACAAACCGAAGATATAAAAAGACAACAGCCCCAGGCTGTCATTCCGAGCCTGTTGAGGAATCTGTGTTTTAGAAGCTAAGATCCTTCATTTCATTCAGGATGACAGAGAAGGGTCCTTTGATGGGCTCAGGATGACAAAGAAAGGTTTCTTGTGTTACTCGTAATAACGTGGTTTTCTATAGGTGCAAGTAGATTTCCATTATTATGCATATAATACTCCCAAATAAATTTATTTAATGTATAATATAATAAAGAGAGAAGAAGAAAATTAAATTAACTTTGAAAGGAATGATTGGGATGTACCTATCGGATAAAGAGAAAGGCACTATAGTAGAATTTTTAAAAGATAAATTACAAGCTAAATTTATTTACCTTTTCGGATCCTTTGCAAGGGGAGAGGGAAGAGATGATAGTGATATAGATTTAGCAGTCTATTTAGATGATGAAATAGGTGCTTATGATCTATTTACAATATCTAATCAGCTTGCTTTTAAGGTGAAAAGAGATGTTCAAATAGTAAATTTAAAAGACATAGATACAGTATTTGCCTCTCAAATTGTAGGGAATAGGGAAGAATTATATTGCGAAGATGAATATTTAAAGGGAAGTTATAATATGAAAACATTTAGAGAGTATGCAAAATTAAATGAAGAACGGAAAATTATATTAGATGCAATCGAAAGGGATGGTAGAATCTATGGTTAAAGATATTTTATATAATAAATCTATAAACAAAATACAAGACAAAAACATGACAGGAGGGATATTATGGCATTAGGAATATTAGAAATTATATTTGTTGTAATGATTGTAGTCAGTGGGCTTGGAATTACTTTTCTATATCTAGTAAAGAATGAAAAGATAAAAAATGCTTTGTTCTACTTTTTAGCTGTATGGGCTATGGGTATTGCATTTATGAATGTAACAAGTTTTCCAACCAACTATTTAGGGGGGCAATTGATAGGATGGGGATTTGGATTTTTAGCTGTGGCAGGTATTGTTATTAAAATTATGAAACCTGAAAAATCAAATCTTGCTCACTTACTTGTAACAGCTTCAATTTTATTTAGTGTGATGGGTTTACTACTTTTCTAATAAATCAAGCTATATTTTTAAAAGCCAACAGCTACAGGCTGTCATTCTCAGCCTGCCGAGGAATCTGTGTTTTAGAAGCTAAGATCCTTCATTTCATTCAGGATGACAAACATAGATTTCCATCATTATGCATATAATACTCCCTTATGAATAAATTATTATATATGATATATATGATTTTATTTAGGGGGTTTTATTGTGGGTAAATTTAGACGGATGTTTCCTGGAGGAAATACATCCCAGGGTTTTGTTTCTTTTCATGATAACATAATAGGGCAAGATAGGAATATGCTATATATACTAAAGGGAATGCCTGGTGGTGGTAAATCATCTATGATGAGTGAAATAGGGGATAAGGTCCTAAGGCGGGGCTATAGTTTGGAATATCATCATTGTCCATCGGATCCTAGGTCTATAGACGGGATCAATATACCTGACCTAGGCATTGCCATGGTTGATGGCACTTCACCCCA
>CAZWTU010000193.1:0-2176 GCA_964637035.1 uncultured Tissierellaceae bacterium | reverse complement strand
GACGACGATGAGTGCCATTTTATAGATACACTTGCAATTATACAAGATGTCACATTCAAATTCGAGGAGCCTAAAAATTCAAATTTGTATTGGTGGAATAAACTTGGTATTTGGCTTAGCAATTTAAGGAGGTGTTAGATTATGTCCTTATTTACTTTGTATACATATAGTAGCATAGAAGAATTACGAAAGATCCAAGCAAAAAATAAGGTTATATCATTTGTTTTTGTTGAGACAAAGGCTGCATTAGAAGAAAATTCGGATATTGTTATAGATGTTTCTGCATTAGTTTATTTACTTAAAGTTAATAAGGGAGACTCCTATGCCGCATACATTAATTTGAGAGAAATAACACAAGAAACGACGGTAATCATTGAAGAAATAATTGCTGAAGATGCACTATCTTTTTTTCCATACCTATTTTCTAGACAGAAACCTTTTTTTGAACCTATAAATCAAATAGAAAATGAACAAGATTTTATTGTAACAGGATATTCCCGACAGTCAATTTATACTTACAATAATGTCAGTGATTTAAACATTGTGATAGATTATGCCAATACAAATAATATACCTATCGCAACATTTTCACGTGCATCTGGAGATATGCAAACTCAATTAGAAAAATTCAATCAGTCATCAAAGTTAGCCTTATTAGATTTAACATCTACGTCTTATGCAATAGAAGATAACAAAAATCTTATTTATTCAATGGAAGTTTTTTTAAATAAATTTCAAAATATGAGGATAATATCATTATCATCAGAAATTGATAAGATAATTAGATACTTCCCACTATATATTGAAGGTCAGAAGCCATTAAATAGTCTTTTACCTGACTTGAAAGAGCTTACTCATATAGATGATCCAAAGGATGAAATTAAGAAACTAACGACATTATCTACAACTGAATTTAATACATTTTTTGAATACTTTAATCATAATCTTATTGGGCACGAATATTTTAAAAAGAGATTAAAACATAATCTTGGAAATTTTATTGAACTAAATAAGGTTAAGCAACAAAAGGTCTTTTCAATTTTATTATTTGGTGCATCGGGAATAGGTAAAACAGAAGTAGCTCGTCTAATTGCAAATGGTTTACAACAAGATAATTATCTAACTAAGATTAACTTTCAAAATTATAGTAGCCAAGATGCATTGAATATTCTTATAGGTAGTCCTCCTGGCTATGTTGGATGTGAACACGGAGAATTAAGCAGCAAAGTTAAAAAAAGTAAGGTGGGAATTATTTTGTGTGATGAGTTTGAGAAGACTACACGACCAGTTTTTTCATTTTTCTTAGAACTACTTGAAGAAGGTAAGTTTACAGACTCCATGGCACGAGAATATGATCTTGATGGGTATATTATAGTGTTTACAACCAATTTACCAAGTAAATCTGAATATAAAAAGGTTATACCACCGGAATTGCAAACACGAATTGATTTAGTATGTGAATTTCAGGAGCCGACTTATCAAGAAAAGACTAAGTTTCTTGATTTATTGTTGGAAGAAGCAGAAATTGCTTTTGCGGATAAATTATCACAAACAGAAATGACAATTCAAGATAAAAAACAGTTATATGATTTCAATTATTCGGATGTGAACGCTTTAAGAGATATAAAGAGACTGTTTAATAATCGTCTAATGGATTATTTTCTATCAAAAGGAGTATAATTATTAATATATTGCATTGCTAGACCAAATAGGACAGGCATTTACTTAAGATGGTACAATAAAGTCAGATGCAGTAATAAACATAAAATAATTGGTAAAATCTCAAATTTTAGATTATCACATGATTGGTAGCATGGAGATTATTGATGATATTGGTATCATTAAAGTATTTAGAAATAATAAAGAGTCTACAAAAGAACTTGAAAGGTCAATAAATAATAGAAGATATAGATGGATATTTAATTTAAATATGTAAAAATATAAAAAATTAAATAGTAAATAAATAACTGAGAAATAAATTAGCTAACCAATAAAGTTTTTAGCTAATTTTATTACGAGGAACAGTCAATTTGAAAATATCTTATTAACCAAGTATAATTTAAGTTAGTTATAGTATCAGTAACTTAACTAGAAGAATTAATATAGAATACTTATTAAGGGAGGCAATATATATGTTTGAAAAACTTAATTTAATACAACCTAGAGAAATTTCATT
>CAZWTU010000192.1:0-2225 GCA_964637035.1 uncultured Tissierellaceae bacterium | reverse complement strand
AAGATGGTAGGAATGTTAAAGCCAACTGAATTACTTGAAATGTTTCCAGTAGATAAATATTATAAAGGGCACAAAATACAGTCTAAAGATTACTTCTATACCATGAAGGAGATTAACAAGCTAGATCCAGATGAGCCAATAGGAGAAAAAGCATTTGAATTATTGTGGGATTATCAGAATTGGACTTTAAGTTTTTTTCTAATAGAGGTAATGAGTACAATGAATTTAGTTGGTATGTACCAGGGAAAGGCTGATATGATAGATATGTTAGACGTTTTTAGTTATGAGGCCGAAGAAGAAGCCAGTAAGAAGCCTAAATATTTAAAGATAGTAAAATGAAAAGGATATAAAGAAGTCGCATAGTAGACCTCAAGTTGAGGGTCACTGATGGGAGTAAAAAGAAAAGAGGTTAAAAGCATGAACAAATATATAGAAATAGATTATAAAAAAGTAGAAGGTTATAAAGACTTAACTAATGCAGCTAAGGAAACATTTATAAGAACTTATGAAATTCATAATGCTTCTTTAGGGGTGGACTTAAAAAGCGAATATATACCAATAAAGGTTATGGGCCAACAAGACGATTTAAGGATACACTTCAAAAATGGAGCATGGCTTCATTATACAACTAACAACGAATGGTATTAAGGAGGATAAACCAATGAAAACAATGAAAAAAGATTACAGTATAAGTGATATTGAAAAAGTATTACATGAAAGGCCTGATATAATGGATTTTTTTAAAATTATAAAAGATAATCCAGCTTTAATTAAGGAGGCTACTGAAATGCTAGAAAGAGCAAGTCAGGAGAAAGAATTACTAGATGATCTTATGTTGGAGCAACAAGAAGCGTTTTAAAAATGCCTCATACTTTAAGGGGGTACAAGGCATATAATACATATAAATTATATCATTTAAAATCAAATTTTTAAAGTGTAAACAAGATTAATAATAAATTAATGTAGGTACTATATTTATATCTTTAGTACCTACATACAGGAGAAAGCAAGATGTTTTGTGTAATTCAAGAATTGGATGTAAAAAAACCTAATAAGCATGGCCGCCCTAAAGAATTGAAGTCTGAATATATGCAGGTAATAATGGATGGTATAGATTATGGCCATTATTATTATACTTACAGTTCAGAAAGGTTTGAGCGACCAATAAAGAAAGCTTATAAAATTAGTATACATGAAAGCTATAGGGAGAATGGAAAGCCCAAAAAGAAGCAATTTGTTTTATGCACTGTTAATTATTATGATTTTGCTGAGAATTGGTTCAATCTTTATGATTATTGCGATAATAAAATACAAAAAGTAGCAAGGGAATTAAACGCTGACATAGGGGCTATATATGACTTAGTAGAAGCTAAAACAGAACCTTTAATTGCTAAAATACAAGAAGAATTTAAGCAGACAGAGGAGTGTAAGACACACGCAGAACATACAGCTAGAATAGCTTTATATCAAGCTAAGAAGTCGCAATTTGCCGAACAGTATATATGTGATGAAGATGAATATGACAAAATATATAATGTGTTTGGTGATTTAATGAACAGCAAGAAGCTTGAAGAAATTAAAAGGTATCACAAATTTTATGAAAAATTTAAGAATAAAAGTAACAGTTACCAAGACTACAGTAATGATTATTCAAATTATAAAAGTAGTTACTACAATAATATTTCTAGTACCTACAAAGAAGAAGATAAAGAAACATTGAAACAATTTTACAGAGTTTTATCAAAGAAGTTTCACCCTGATTCGAACCCTAATAAAGACACTTCAGAACAAATGAAACTATTAAACAAGTTAAAAGATGAATGGAAAGTGTAAAGCTGAAAAATTGATTTTAAGGCACGATAGATATTTAGACAAGAAAGACTTCAAGGACAAGTTAAAAAACGAATATAGACACAAAAAGAGCCAATAGAGTTAACCCCTACTGGCTTTTTTGCTGTTACGGTTCAATTCAATATTGATTTTGATAATAAATAAATTCTTTAATTATAAGCTCATGGAGTGGAATCTCTTCAAAAAGTGTTTAGAAAAGTGTTTAGGTTTTGTTCTAAACAGATTACTATTACAAACGCTTGTTCCTGTTCGTTTTTCACCTTAAATGGCTTAAAATCAATGTTTCATAACCCTTAATGATTACTGTTAAGATGTTAAAATGGAGCTGAGGGGAATCGAACCCCTGTCCGAAAGCTCATTCATTACGATTTCTT
>CAZWTU010000191.1:0-2231 GCA_964637035.1 uncultured Tissierellaceae bacterium | reverse complement strand
CAGATAAAATGATAGAAATAGATTTAGATGATGGAGTAAAAGATAATTATGAGAAGTTTAAGGGATTAGTAGCAAAGATTTAAGGCTTATGAACAAAAAAACAGGTTAGGGGGATACTAATTTGAAAGAAAGAGCTTTAGAATTACTTAAACAAGCAGTGGGAAGGGATGCAGAGTTTAGGGAAGATCAGTGGGAAGCTATTGAGTCTGTTATGAAAGGTCAAAGAACCTTGGTGGTTGAAAAAACTGGATGGGGAAAGAGTATTGTTTATTTTATAGCTACTAAATTATTAAGAGAGAGAGGAAAGGGAATAACAATACTGATTAGCCCTTTATTATCCTTAATGCGTAATCAGATTGAAGCTGCAGAAAAAATAGGCCTAGTAGCATTAAGCGTAAATAGCAGTAATCAGGAGGAATGGGGGAAGCTGGAAAGTGAGATAGTAAACGGGTATTGTGATTTACTTATTATATCTCCAGAACGTTTAGGAAACGAAGAATTCAGAAATAATATCATAACTAGTATTATGGGCAATATTGGTATGTTTGTAGTGGATGAGGCACATTGCATTTCAGATTGGGGCCATGATTTTAGACCAGATTACAGAAGGATAGTTAGGATAGTAAGTAATTTACCAAAAAATGTCCCACTACTAGCAACTACTGCTACAGCTAATAATAGGGTAGTAAATGATATTAAAGAGCAATTAGGGCATGAACTTAACATTATAAGGGGACCACTTACAAGGAAATCATTGAAGATACAGGTGATTAAGTTAAAAGATCAATCAGAAAGATTAGCTTGGCTTTATGAAAATATTAATAGATTACCAGGATCGGGTATTATTTACTGTTTAACCAAGAACGATTGTAATAAGGTTGCAAGATGGCTACGAAGTAAGGGTATAAATGCCCTAGAATATCATACTTCTTTATCAGATGATAGCAAAGAGAAAAAAGAATTAGAAGTGAAAAGAGAAGATATGCTAATGAATAACGAAGTTAAGGCTTTGGTATCTACCATTAAGATTGGAATGGGGTATGACAAGCCTGATTTAGGTTTTGTTATACATTTTCAACGACCAGGATCCTTGGTTTCATATTATCAACAAATTGGCAGGGCTGGGCGTAAACTTGATACTGCTTATGCCATATTATTAAATGGGAAAGAGGATGACGAAATTCAAGAGTATTTTATTGAAAGTTCGTTTCCTAGTCAAGAGGAGATGGAGAAAGTTTTAAATGTTGTTGAGAGTTCAGATAATGGAATTAATAAAAATGAATTATATAAAAGATTAAATATGAAAAATAGCAGAATAGATAATTGTTTAAAGATGTTAGAAGTAGATATGGCTATAATTAGAAATGGATATAAGTATTTCCGAACCACTAATCTTTGGATACCAGATCATGAAAGAAGTAGAAGGGTAACTAAACAAAGATATGATGAGTTGGATGGAATAAAAGAATTTGTTGACACTAAATCTTGTTATATGGAATTTATCTCAGAGAAACTAGATGATTTAAATAAGAAAAAATGTGGGAGATGTAGTAATTGTAAAGGTGAAGATTTTTTGAGTGATTCGTTAAATCATAACAATATAATAGAAGCTATAAATTTTTTAAAGGGTGAATTCTTAATTTTAAAACCTAGAAAACAATGGCCTGCTGGAATTATTGATGAAAAAAGAAAAAATATATCTAAAGAATATCAAAATGAACAAGGCAGGATATTATGTAATTATGGGGATGCAGGATGGGGTAAATTTGTTAAAGAAGATAAATATCACAATGGATACTTTAGAGAGGAATTAGTTGATGCAACTGTGAACTTGATAAAAAATAACTGGGTAAAAGAAAATGAGCCTACATGGGTGACTTCTATACCCTCCCTAAGAAGACCGGAATTAGTAAAGAATTTTGCTATGAGGGTGGCAGATAAATTAAATATACCCTATAAGGAAGTTATTGTAAAAACTACAGAAACAGAAGAGCAGAAGAAAATGCAAAATTCTTATCAACAGGCTAATAATATATATAATGTATTTTATGTAAGTGATGTATTAAAAGATGAAGCAGTTTTATTAATTGATGATGTTGTTGATTCAAGATGGACGCTAACAGTATGTGGATCTATGCTGAAAGAAAAAGGGTCAGGAGAAGTATATCCATATGCGATTGCTTCCACTGCAGAAGGAGGTTTAGATTAATGGCTAAATTATGCCAGGACAG
>CAZWTU010000190.1:0-2278 GCA_964637035.1 uncultured Tissierellaceae bacterium | reverse complement strand
ATGCAAAGAATGGAAAGAGCATTTTAAAATAAATGAAATTAAATTCTATTGTTAAAATGATTTCATAATGTAACAAAATTGAGAGAAACTTTATATCCTAGCAGCAGAATATGCAGTAGGAGCTTTATTAAATCAGAATTTGGCATGCAACTTAGATAATGACACAGAAGGTGGGTTATCCTGTGTTATTTCTGTTTATAGGGAGTAGAAAAATTTTCTATTTGGTAAGAATTTTAAATTTTAGCTAATTGAAAGCTTTTCTTTTATAATAATAGCTAGAGGAGGATAGTGATAAATGGAAAATGGTTTGTATGAAAAATTATTAGATATCTCTTCAAAAAAAGAGCTTGAAAATAAAGATTATAAACAAATTAGAAATGTAGATAATAGTGAATTATCAAATGTTCTTTCAATTACATATCAAAAAATGATTCGTGAAATACTTTCACAGAAAGATAATAGTATAGAAAAGTTAGAATTTATAGAGGCTTTAAATAAAGCTATTGGTATTGAAGGCTTTGAATATGATGATAAAAGATTTAAGGAGTTTATCACTGTTCATAACGATGAAGAAGCTTTTGATCAACTAAATCAATATAGACCCAAGACATCTATATCCACAAGTACACTCTTTACAGGGAATTCAGGACCTACTTTAGAAAGTGAATTAAGGAGAGAAATTAGAACGGCAGATGAAATTGATTTCTTGATTTCCTTCATCAAATTTAGTGGGCTTAGGCTCATTTATGAAGATTTAGTTGAATTTACAAAAACTAAAAAATTAAGAGTAATCACCACTTCATATATGGGGGCTTCAGATTATAAGGCTATATTAGATCTATCTAAATTACCTAATACGGAAGTAAAGATTTCTTATGATACAAAGAGAACAAGATTACATGCTAAGGCATATTACTTTAAAAGAAATACAGGATTTTCGACTGCTTATATTGGTTCATCAAACTTGTCCAATCCAGCTTTATCCAACGGATTAGAATGGAATCTTAAAGTTTCAGAATATACATCTAAAGATGTAATAGATAGTTTTAAAAAAACCTTTGAAACATATTGGAATGATGAAGAATTTAGAACCTTTGAGCCAGAAAATGAAGAAAATAAAAAGGAGCTAAAGGAATCATTAAGCATGAAACAAAGAGATGAGAGCTCCTATGTGTTTTTTGATTTAAAGCCATATTCCCATCAAAGGGAAATACTTGAAGATCTTAGGTTGGAGAGAGAAGAATATAATTCTTATAAAAACTTAGTAGTTGCAGCAACAGGGGAGCGTGTCATAATAATGATGGGTGCAATAAATGCTTTAAAATCAAGGATTTCAGAAATTTTTATTAAAAATTATTCATGCATTGCTTAGAGTAATTGGGTATAATTGTTGTAAGCAGTGCATGAGGTGCAGAGAAACAGTTCTTTAATAATTTACAAGCATTTAGTATACTTGTATTAGGATTATTGTTAGTTACACATTAGTATATTTATGCGAAGCAACATTCTAAGGGGGAATTATTTTGAGTAAAGAGAATTCAACTTTTATGTATCTTGTTATTTGGTGTATTTTGGTAATTGTTTATTTGACAATCTGGAAAAATAGTTGGTTTATTTTAATTTCAACTAATCTACTTTTCTTTATTAAAATATATTTTGATTATAGAGATAATAGAAAAAATAAAAAGTCTTAGATTATATTAATGCACATAATTAGAAAACTGTGTCGTAGATATGGAAAAACGTGTAACAAATTATTTGGATTTAGTCATAATTTTGATAGTTAAAAGCTGATAACTTCTTGCATAAAAGGGGAAAAATTTTCAAAATCTATAATCTTATAAAGAAGTTATAGAAGAACAGGGGGAATATAAAATAAAAAATATATTATATGAAAAGGAGGAATGTTTTATGCAGGAAAATATAGAATTAACAAAAAAAAGAGCTTATGAACTTTTTGATGACAAGGTAATAGATAATTTTGAAGTAGGAACATTTAAGGGACTACAACAAATTCATCATTATATATTTAAAGATGTATTTGATTTTGCAGGAAAAATAAGGACAGTTAATTTATCAAAAGGCAATTTTCGTTTTGCTCCTGTTAGGTTTTTAGAATCTAACTTGGAAATTATTGAAAAGATGCCAGAGTCGAATTTTGATAGTATTATTGAAAAATATGTAGAAATGAATGTTGCCCATCCTTTTAGAGAAGGGAATGGTAGAGCTACTAGAATATGGTTAGATTTAATTCTTAAATCAAATATGGGTATATGTA
>CAZWTU010000189.1:0-2307 GCA_964637035.1 uncultured Tissierellaceae bacterium | reverse complement strand
CCAAATATTACTGATGACACAATAAAGCCTACAACTGGTTTATGCCTTGCCCCTATTACATGCATAAGCCAGCCTCTAGATAGGATTTCCTCACTAGAGCTTTGTATTATCCAACCTGGAAGAATTATCAATATACTGGAAATAGATCCAAGCCCTACTTTCAAGCCCTGTTCCAATCTTATTGCTCCAAAAATATACATCAAGAATGTAACTACACTAAACATTAAAAGACCTATAGCAAAACCCTTCATGAATTTAGGAAAGAATCTTTCTTTTTTTAATCCTAGGGAAGATATCTTTCTCTTTTCAGCCACCTTCACCCATAAAAAGCATATTAATATAGGAAATATGGTTGCCAAAATCAGCCCCATTACCCCAGCTGACATTTCCATTGAATTTTCCATTACATATTCTGGTCCATATTTGATTATACCTACCACACCTAACAATATTCCACCTATTAATTGGCCCACAAAGGTGAATACAAGCATTATAATCGTAGATAATACTCCATTTAACAAGACCCTTGATTTCTTTGCCTCTTCAAATAGTGTAAGCTCTTTTCCCATCATAATAACCCCCATAAATGTAATATAATTATAGATTTATTAATTAATCAGTCTATATCATGATATCATATTAATACCTTATTTAGACTAAATTTTATAAACAATTAAATGTATTTAATATAACTTATAAAGTCTATTTTCAAAAAATAGACTTTATAAGTATGGCTATTATCTCCTAGCTGTTATTTCTTTAACTTGGGATACATCCTTATCTCCCCTACCTGATAAATTTACTATAATAATTTTATCCTCATCTAAAGTCTTAGCTAGTTTCATAGCATAGGCTAAGGCATGAGAGCTTTCAAGAGCTGGGATTATTCCTTCTGTTCTAGAAAGTGTAAAAAATCCATCTAAAGCCTCTTCATCTGTAACTGAAGTATATTTTGCTCTTTTTATATCATTATAATAACTATGTTCTGGTCCTACTCCTGGATAGTCTAATCCTGCTGCTATGGAGTAAGTACCATGGTCTAATTTATAACATTTAAAACCATGTATTACACCAGGAATACCTTTACATATACTAGCCGAATGATTTTCCGTATCCAATCCTTTACCTGCTGGTTCAACTCCTATCATTTTTACTTGCTTATCATTTACAAATGGATGGAAAAGTCCTATGGAATTACTTCCACCACCTACACAGGCTATTAGATAGTCAGGTAATCTCCCTTCCTTCTCTAAGATTTGAGCTCTGGCCTCTTTTCCTATTATAGACTGGAATGTTCTAACTATGGTTGGGTAGGGGTGAGGACCTACGGCAGATCCTAGTAAATAATAAGTATTGTCTGCATTTTCTACATAATCAGCTAGGGCTGCGTCTACTGCTTCTTTTAATGTTCTATTTCCTTCTTTTACTGTAACTACCTTAGCTCCCAAGATTTCCATTCTAAAGACATTTAGTTCTTGCCTTTTTGTATCTTCTTCTCCCATATAAACTATACAATCTAATCCTAAAAGTGCACACACTGTTGCTGTAGCTACCCCATGTTGACCTGCTCCTGTTTCTGCTATTATTCTCTTTTTCCCCATTCTCTTAGCTAATAGACCTTGGCCTATAGCGTTGTTTATCTTATGTGCTCCGGTATGGTTTAAATCTTCTCTTTTTAGATAAATTTTCCCCCCACCTATTTCCTTTGTTAATCTTTCCGCATAATATAAGGGGTTTTCTCTACCTACATATTCCTTTAGATAATATTCTACTTCTTTTAGAAAGTTTTCATCTTCCATTGCAATATCAAATTCTTTTTCTAGTTCACATAATACATCTTTCAATTCCTTAGGCACATAGGCTCCACCATATTGTCCAAATAATCCATTTTCCTTTTTCATCTCTATTCCTCCAATGTCTAATTTTAAATACAAAAAAACCTCCATCCAAAATAGGACGAAGGTTGTATTCGCGGTGCCACCTAAGTTATGCAAAAATGCATCTCTCTTAATGGGATACTTTCATATCCTGTCCTTAGATAACGGTAGGCTTCCGACTTGGTATACTCTCTTAGATTTCCACCAGCTTCTACAAAGTCCATTCATTAAATCATCTTTTGCTAAAGTCTCACCTGTCTTTAACTCTCTGTAAAAAAATTAATTTAGTTACTCTTCTTTGTAATAGAATTTCTTGTATTTCGAATATTATAACAATTATTAAAGTTAATTGCAAGAACTATTTATTTTTAAATTATTATTTTACTATATTTACATCCGTCTTATAATCTGCAGTATTTACTAAGGTATC
>CAZWTU010000188.1:0-2364 GCA_964637035.1 uncultured Tissierellaceae bacterium | reverse complement strand
TTTATATTCTTGGTAGACCTTATCACCATTAATATTTCATTACCAATAGTATCACAACGGAAACATTTATCCTTAATCCAGATATGTTAAAAACCACTTCTAGCTTCTCTACTATAGGATCTCGTATTAAATATTATAGATTATTGAATGATTTTACTCAAGAGGATTTAGCAATTAAATCTGGATTAGATAGATCTACTATTAATAGATATGAAAATGATTTAGTGAATCATTCTTTAGAGAGCATAAATATAATTTGTGAAACTCTTAAAATTAAACCTTCTATTATATATGATGATTATTTAAATTTCATTTCTAAAAATCATGGTAATAAAATTAAATTTTTAAGAAAGGATTTTAAGTTAACCCAAAAAGATTTATCTAATATATTAGAAGTTCACATAAAAACTATTGCTTGCTGGGAAAAAGAAGAATCATATCCAACAAGATATAATTATATGAAAATAATTGAAGTTAGTTCATATAAAAGCATAGATAGTAATTATTAGACCCCTTAAATCGCATTTTAAAGGGTCTGTTTTTTTGTTAAAATTAAGCCTTCTTTATCACTCTTAAAGCTCTGGGAAAGTTTTCTTTTCTCTGAATAAATCCTTTTTCTTGTAAGCCTTTTAAATATGTATGAACAGTACTAGTAGATTTTAATCCAGTTATTTCGCACATCTCTCTTACACTTGGAGCATATCCATTCTCTTTTATGTAATCAGTTATTATATTTAATATTTCTTTTTCTCTCTTAGTCAACATATGTATTCCCCCCTTGATTAAATTATACATGAACGGTTGTTCTGTGTAAAGAGAAATAAAAAACTTAATCAGGTAAAATTATCTGTTTTATAAAAATTAGTTTAGGTGATTTAGCTATAAACTTGATATAAAATGCAAAATATTTAAATCAACAAAATTTGTTGATTTATTAACTTTTTATTGTTGACAAATTTTATGTAATATATTATAATCAGTATATAGTAATTAATCTAAAATATGGAAGGAGGCATACTATGTTAACTGCATTTGGTAAGTTCACAAGAATATTGAGAATAAACAAAGGAGAACTACTCAAAGATATGGCAGATAAGCTACAAGTCACTTCCTCTTATTTATCCTCTGTTGAAATGGGCAAAAGAACAGTTCCTCAGAAATGGGCAGAGCAAATAAAGGAGTTTTACACTCTAACAGAATCAGATTATCTAGACCTATTAAAGTCTATTGATGAATCTAGGAAAGAAGTTGTTTTGAATCTATCAAATAAGAACACAAAAGACAAGGATATAATATTGTCATTTGCAAGAAGTTTTGATGATTTAGATGATTCAAAGAAAGCAAAAATAAGAGAATTATTAAAGTAGAGGTGATGAGTATTGGATAAAATTGCAAAGCCATTGTCAAGAAAGAACATAAGAGAAATAACGAAAATAATTAGAGAAGCTTGTGGTTTAGAATCTTCACTGGAATTCCCAGTCTTATATTTCTTAGAGCATATTCTTATTGAAATACTTGATAATTTTGAATTTGAAGTAGTAGATGATCCTGAGCTAGATTGTGAAGCATTGGCATACCCTGATAATAATAAGATTCTAGTCAGACATTCAGTATACGATGGGGCATATAATGGAAACCCCCGAGATTTGTTCACAATAGCACATGAAATTGGACACCTTTTCATGCATAGAGGGTCTGTAATCTCCTTCGCAAGAGGGAACAAAAGGAAAATTAAACCATACGAGGATCCAGAATGGCAAGCAAATACTTTCGCGGGTGAGCTATTAGCACCACCCGATTTAATTAAAAATCTCTCAAAAGAAGAAATATCTCAAAAATGCAAAGTATCCCGACAGACTGCCGAGATACAAAAAAGTTACTGCAATTAAGTTTTGAATAGCTAAAGCTATTTAAATATAGGAGTTTAGTTGGCGCTAAACTTCAAGCCAAAAATATAAATTGACTAGCTATATAATATGTATTAGCAATTGTATTATATAATATTTATTCCCTTTTGGCAACATCTTTATTCAAAAGGGGGGTGGATTCCATATGTATATATTTAGAGCAAGTATTACTTTAAAAAATGGCACTAAGATTTATGCTAGAGATTATGGTAAAAAGGCATTTAAAATATGGATCTCAGGACCTAAACAAGGTACTGTAGAATAAGTGTAAAAAAGAACCTTTAGCTAGTCAAGGTTCTTTTTATTTTATCCTGATTTAAAAAATATTATTCAACAAATTAATACCAACGATAAAAAGATTATATCAACCAAAAAAGACCCCAGGTCACCCCAGGGTCAAAATTAATTAGTAGCTGGTAAATATGCTACTGCTATATTTATTATTAATTCTAATGCT
>CAZWTU010000187.1:0-2364 GCA_964637035.1 uncultured Tissierellaceae bacterium | reverse complement strand
CTTTGAGACACCTGATTTTTGCTATCTAAAAGTGTTCCGTCCATATCAATTGCAAGTAATTTATATTTCAATCTTGTCCCCTCCATTTTTTAATATACCATAAAAATTTTAAAAAAGAAACAAAAAATAAAATCATTGTCCAAATGTTATTCTAAGACAATGATTTTATTATCCCACAGGGGTTAGATAGAGTGTGTCTGTATATTTATTTTTATCTATTGCTACTTCCATATTATATGCTAATTGAATGTTATCCCTAGTAATTACTTTTTCAGGACTTCCCTGTCCTAGTATTTTGCCCTTACTTAACATAATCACCTCTTCCGAATATCTTACCCCTAAATTTATATCATGAATTACTAAAATAATTGTGGTTCCTTTTTCTTTGTTTAATTTTTTTAGTAAGTCAAGAATTTCTATTTGATGGTTTATGTCCAAATGGGCTGTTGGCTCATCTAGCAAAATAATGGAAGTATCTTGAGCTAATGCTCTAGCTATTACCACTCTTTGTCTTTCTCCACCGGAAACTTCTGTAATAATCCTATCCTTAAGATGAAGTGTGTTTGTTAATTCTAATGCCTCTCTAACAATTTTAGAATCATTTCCATTTTCCTTTTCAAATCTTCCCTTATAGGGATGCCTACCCATTAGAACAACTTCTTCCACTGTGAATTCGTAGTCAATAATAGTATCCTGAGGTACTAAGGCCATCTTTCTAGCCAAATCTTTTTTCTTAAAGGTATTTAAATTTTTGCCATCTACTAATATTTTCGCTGACTTAGAATAATATATATTATTTAATAATTTTAATATTGTAGATTTCCCAGACCCATTAGGTCCTATTATACTTAAAAATTTACCCTTCTCTATATTGAAAGATATGTCTCTAAGAACTAAATCGTTTTTGTAAGCAAATTTTAAATTTTCCACCTCTAATGAATACATTAAACCCACCCCAATTTAATTATACAATATATAAATTCATACAATTAGTTCTATTATTTTTTTATTTTTATTAGCTCTTTTTCTTTTTTAAAAGATACAAGAAAAAAGGCCCACCAAACAAAGCAGTTATAATCCCTACTGGAATTTCCACTGGAGAGATTATAGTACGAGCTATAGTATCTGCAAATATCATAAATATGCCTCCTACCAATGCTGAAGCAGGTAATAAGATTCTATGATCTGGCCCAATTACTATTCTTACCATATGGGGTATAATAAGTCCTACAAAACCTATTATGCCAGATATAGACACCACCATAGATACCATAAAGCTAGCTAAAATTAATATATATACCTTAGTTCTCTCTACATTTATTCCCAAACTCTTAGCAGACTCTTCCCCAGTTAGCATAATATTTAAATCACGTGCAAAAAAATTAATGAGTACAATAGATATTATAACTGGTAGGGAGATTTTCAATAATGGTTCCCAGCCCTTTCCAGCTAAACTTCCCATAGTCCAATATATTATCTTTGCCATATCATTGCTGTATATAACCATTAAAAAAGACATTATAGCTGTTAAAAATTGTCCTATGCCTATCCCTGCAAGAAGCAAGGTAGTTACAGGAACCTTATTTCTTATCCTAGCAATATTATACACTGTAAATACTGTTAGTAATGCACCAATAAATGCAAAAATAGATATTGTAGATAGACCTATTACTGGTATACTTACTTTTAATATAATAGCTATAGCAGCCCCAAGGGCTGCTCCTGATGAAATTCCTAAAACAAATGGGTCAGCCATAGGATTCTTAAACATTCCTTGGAAAGCAGTGCCTGCTATAGATAAACTAGCTCCAACTAAGACTCCCAAAAGTACCCTTGGAAGTCTTATTGCCCAAATTATTGTTTGATGAGAGTCTGTAATGTGCGAAATATCAATATGGTCTCTTATTATAGGTATTTTAGAAGCAATTATTCTAAATACATCTATCCAATTTATACTTGCAGTGCCAATTACAGAAAAAATTCCTATGGCTATTACAAGTATAAAAGACAAGGAAATTAAAACAATACCATATTTATCTTTGCTAATTCTTGTCATATAAACCCCTACTTTATTTAAATGCTTGTGGATGTACTGCCTTGGCAACCAACTCTAAAGCATCAACTATTCTTGGTCCTGGTCTTGATACTGTATCTGCGTCACTTCCTGCAAATAAATGCACCCTATCATTTTTTATAGCTGTAAGAACATCATAGCCTGGTCTTGCTTTAATAGAGTCAATGGTTATTTCCTCCATAGCCTGTGATGCCAAATACACATCTGTATCTCTTTCTATTAATTGCTCTAAATCATATTGAGGATAAGCTCCATCTGCATCCTCAGCTATATTCTTACCACCGGATAAG
>CAZWTU010000186.1:0-2383 GCA_964637035.1 uncultured Tissierellaceae bacterium | reverse complement strand
AAATGAAAAAAGAAGGAAGATGAAAAACATCAAAAAAGAAAATAAAGTTCTTCAACGGAATTCAGGGATAAGTATTAAGGGGAAAGGATTAAGGAAGTGCAGTAAATTCAAAGGATTAAGGAGGATGAAAGAGAAGTGGGAAATGAAAAGGCGGATAAAAAAACAGGAGAAATGATGGGGATAAATCCATCTCTCTCCTGAGTTTTGAAGAACTTTATTTGCTTGTTGAAGAACTTTATTTTCTTTTTACATAGTATGAAGTTTTAGTATAAGCCTTTTATTGTATCTAATATAAGAACTGTGAACTAAGCAATTCTAATATTCCATAATATTATTCCAATATTTCTATTGAAGTTAAAGGTATTTGAAATGATTGTTCATTAAAGGTTACAGACACTGAAATATCTTTATAATTTTTCTCTAAGTCCTTAATTGAATCAAAATTATCTTTGTATATACCAGCCTGTGGAAAATTATCATTTTCTTCTTTTTCTAATTTATTAGTATATATACTTTTGTCTTTAGCTAAAATATCAACAAAGACTTGAGAAGGTGGTTCAAACTCCTCCGTAACTAATCTTACTACAAGTTCATTATTGTAACCAGTATTCATATTTAAAGATACCCTAACAATATTATCTTTTCCTTGCATGTCAATAGTCGTACCTTTAGTAAGGTTAGTTTTAGTAGTATAAATAGTTACAATTAATACTAATATCACAACTGGTATTGCAATTTTCAAAAGATTCTTTTTCATAATAACCTCCTATAAATAATTTCCACTTCGTTTTTATATACTAATGTACACTTTTATAATGATGTGCACTAAATTAGAATTATAATTTTAAATAAAAGATAGGTTCTAATCTTCATATCCTTCAATATCTTCATAATCTTCTGATGTGCCTAACTTTGTATATATTCTTTGTACAACAAATAAAGTAGGACTTAAAAATCCAACAAATCCAAGAATACCTTCTGCATTAATAGTACCACCTATTGAAAGTCCTATATATCCTGTTATTAGTGAAATGAAAATCAATAACATATTTTTCCTCCTACAATTAGTTATTTTATGTTTCACAATATAATACATGCATGTCACTATTTACTAAAATGCGTATCAACCATGATTACCTTTATATCTATTCCGTGTGTTTATTTGATATAATCTTAAAATTTATTTCATCAGGTTCTTGATGAGAATATATTACTGTAATATCAAATACTTCATTAGTTTTAATTTCACGGATTGGTAATGTTACTGCACCATTTTCTTTGTATATTAAGTGAGCACCATTATCAATTTCAAAATCTCTGATACCCTCTACATCATTCACAGCAAAAGTTATTTCTTGAACCACATTTTCTTTGTCCATATTTTTAACTATAAAAGCTAAGTTACAGCTATTATTAGTTTTTTTATCATCGAATAAAATTATGGCTTTTATTTGAGTAGATTTATCATCAACTAAAATACTATCAAGTATCTCATAGTCATTAATATCATAGTTATTTATTTCCCTATTATTCTCAAATATAGTTGTCACATCATCATTGGTAAATGCATTTTCACCTTCTTCTATTTCAGCTATTGGCAAAATTACTTTAAAAACAAATATTTCTTTGTTGTCTTTATTACCACTTGATATATAATAAACTGCCTCTTCATCTTTCACATTGCCACGCCTCTTAATTGGAAGTAAAATAATATTATTATTATCCTTTTCTAATTCATATGTTTCTTTATAAACAGTTCCTTTAGTTTCGGTATAATTATAATAATCTTCTCCAATAACAACTTTGTTAGGAAAACCTTCCGATAATTTTATTTGTAATATGCCTTCATTCCCTGCCAATGATATTGCTGGGAGATTTTCATATTTAAAATCAAAACCCTTTTCATAAAATTCAGGACTAATCTCTTCTCCTCTACCTTTCAATGAGATAACTGGTAATATGATTGTACCATGATTCTCTTTGTCATTAGAGCATCCAGCAATAAACAATGTCAAAATTGATAAAACTATTGCATACACAGTAATTCTTTTCACAGCAACTCCTCCCCTAAATGTTAACAGTCACTATTGACATCTAATTATAAATAATATGTATTTGATTTTATATTATATTTTCTTTTTTTAATTCTTTTATCGCTCTTTTTATAGCAACTTTAATTATAAAATATAGTATTAATCCTGGTATAGCAATATATAAAGGTAATAAAACTAAACTTGCAAATAAATTCTTCATTATCAAAGCCCTCCTCTAAATATAATTTAATTGAGTATTTTACTACCACCATAACAGATAATATAAAAATTGCGACCCTATACTTAATTTGCATTTTTATCAATATAATCATATATACGGTTTAATTCAA
>CAZWTU010000185.1:0-2401 GCA_964637035.1 uncultured Tissierellaceae bacterium | reverse complement strand
AAGTAATGAAATATTTATTAAATAAAGGATATAAAGTTTATTCACAGTGGAAAGTTGGAGCTTATAGAATAGATTTAGTAGTAGAAGATGGCAATAAGATGATTGCAGTAGAATGTGATGGGGAAAGATGGCACAGCCAGGATGACCTACCCAATGACTTAAAAAGGCAGGCAATATTAGAGAGGCTAGGTTGGAAATTTATTAGAATTAGGGGTAGCGAGTTCTATAAAAACCCTGAATTAACAATGGATTGGGTTTATAATGAGCTAGAGAAAAATGGAATTAACCCAAACTTTTTTAATGGGGAAGAAAGTGGAGATGTAGATAATAATCGATATGAATTATTAGATGGAATAAAGAGAAAGGCAGAATATTTAAGGAGGGTTTGGAATGGGCATGAGGAAGATGATGAATATTACATTAATGCTGAAAATGAGGATATTGATGTGAAGATAGGGACAATTAAGGATGACTTTAATATTAGGGATACTAATGATATTTTTAAAGAAAATGAAAACATAAATGATGATAGGAAAATAAATTCAAATGAAAAAGTAGCTAAACCGTTGTTTGATTTTAGGAATAATAAATAAGAACAGAGGGACTAAAGTGTTCAAGAACTTATTTAGAAATATTGGGAAAAGGGAAGAAAGAAAAGAAAGCATAGATGATACAATAGATTACGATTTATACTTAGAATTAAAGACAAAACTTGATAAAATAGAACCAACACTGAAAGGATTCTAAGATAAATTAAATTTGGATCTAGTATTTGTATCTATATTTTCTGAGTATGAATTAGGGTCAATTAATTTGGATCTACTTATAAGAGTATTAGTTCTGAACACTAGGAAAATGAATATCAGATTTATTTTGAAAATAATGAGGTATTAAGCTCTCTAAGTGAATGTGTAGGTGATTATTGTAGATGCCCAGAGATTCTTACAAAGAATATTATCACTGTATGGAAATTCACCGACTACTTGATGAATAAAGGAGTATTTCCTATAGATATAAATGGAGATTTTGTACAGTGTAATATTCAATTGATCCAAGGGATACTTAGTAAAATTGAATTAGAAATATTTGAAAACAAACTTACTGGCACGCCAGTGAAAGACAAGGAGAGATATTCAATTAATTAAAATAAGCAAAAATAATTATGTTTGGAAGCAACTCTTAATAATAGTAAAGCTTATATTAATTTTCTATTACAATATATTTGAAGTTTTAGTATTCTAAGGATTTAAGCTATTGTAAGCTAGTAATAGATGCTGGCTAATCATATTAAAAAGGTCTACTAGCTATCAGTAGACTTTTTTATGTTTATACTATATATTATGCAGTATAAGACTCCTAAAAAGGGTATAAATTACATAAGAGGAGTTGAGAGTGTGAATGATAAAAATTAAGATTGGTAAAAAAAGATTCTTGGGCAGCTATAATTACAATAATAATAGTTGTAGTTTTTTTAGTTGTATTCCTTGTTTATGGTGGAGCAGTTGTAAAAGATCAATTTGAAGATACATTTGTAAGAAATAAAGATCAAATATTAGATTACAAAGATTTTTTAAGTGGAAAATTCCAAGATACATTACCAAATTTAAATATATTTGAACGTATAAATAATGATGTGAAAAGTTTTCTAAGCAGTATTGGTTCCAATGCAATGGGTATATTCTCCAGTGTAGGAGATATTACAACACAATTTGTATTAACTCCATTTATAATGTTCTACCTTTTAAAGGATGATAAGTTATTTAAAGAAAAGATCCTTTTAAAAATTCCTAAAAAGTATAAATTGGAGATAAAAAACTTATTTAAGAAAATAGATAATATATTATCCACTTATATAAATGGACAGCTTTTAGTTGCAACGATTATAGGAGTTTTAATGTTTATAGGATATTTAATTGTAGGTATGCCAAATGCACTTCTGATGGCTACTTTTGCTATTTTAACTTCCATAATACCTTTAATTGGTGCATTTTTAGGAGTTCTTCCTGCAATAGTAATAGCTCTTACTATAGACTTTGGATTGGCTATAAAAGTTGTAATAACTTCAATAGTAGTACAACAAATAGAAAGTAATTTTATAACTCCAAAGATTATGGGGAACAGACTAAAACTACACCCCTTAGCAGTTATTATTATAGTAATTGTAAGTATAGGATTATTTGGTTTATTAGGTGCAATTATTGGAACACCTTTATTTTTAGTAATTGTAAGTATATGTGAAACCTTTCATAAGATAAGAAAAAATGAGCAGGCTAAATAATCTGAACTATAAATAAAAAAGCCATTGAAAAGATAGTATAATCTCTTCAATGGCTTTTGATATATATAATCTACATAAATCCTCGTTCATATTGCTTAGGATATTTAATTTCCAGATTATTAT
>CAZWTU010000184.1:0-2476 GCA_964637035.1 uncultured Tissierellaceae bacterium | reverse complement strand
TATAACATCATAATAATAATTTCCTATATTGTATTTATACAAATATATTTAAAACACTATCTTACTGCTATATTTACCTTAACTCCATCATAGACTTCCATCTTTCTCTTACCTTTCCCAATATCAGAAAAAACGATATGTTCCTCTCTATGAAATAAGTTTATAAGAACATATCGTTTCCTTTGATAATTAGCCATTTTATGATCTAATTCTACTATTGAACTTTCTGTATTCCTACCACGCACTCCACGTGCCTTGAGAGTACAATAATGATGTCGTAGGTTGATATTATCCCCTTGGCGGAAGTGTATATTTCTAATGTTCTCACAATTTTACCATATTTTTTGAATTTTTCATTCCTATCCGTTACATTGTTCACTGTATTTAGGCAAGAATTATTTTGATATCTGCTAATACTTTCTAATACCCTTTTTATCAAAATTGTAAGCAACAAAACCCTCAAATACTTATTTATGATGAAGGCTTCGTTCATTACAATTTATATTTTTCTTAAAACTTTTCCATAGGGGTGTAATGGATCCTCATTTTCAACAATAATTAATTTATTATCCTCGATCATCTTATCAATACGCAAAGCATACCAACTATCACTAATACCTAAATTATATTCTCCTAAGAGCTTACCGATAAGTCGTGCCATAATAAAATCATTCTCTGGAAGATTTTTTGTGATAATGAAATCATAAAAATTTTCTGGTACAGAAATTAACTTTCCGTTTATAATTGCTCGTAATGGTGCATCTTCTACCATTAATTCTTGCCAATAGTTACTAGCAAGCTTCTTTTCTATA
Source organism: uncultured Tissierellaceae bacterium (assembly GCA_964637035.1). Classification (GTDB taxonomy): domain Bacteria; phylum Bacillota; class Clostridia; order Tissierellales; family Tissierellaceae; genus CAZMMV01. Next base: position 1,664 of record CAZWTU010000184.1, on the reverse strand, counting down.
TTAGATAATTGTTTTTCAAGAGTTAAGAATTCATAAAGTTTACTCGCTTCAACCTCTCCCCATTGACTATAAGTAACTATTTCATTCCTTGATACTTTCTTGTATTTGGGTAAAGATATAACTCTTATATCACAGTCAATATTTCTTAATATATCACAAACAAAGTAAAATCCACAGGTTGAATAAGGAACATTGCTTTTCCATATTCGTATGGGTGTACCATCTTTGGCGGCAGTTAACATCTTCTCCATATCTTTACGTTGACTTTGAAAAAACTGCTCTTGCTCTTTATTATCAAAATCAAATTGACCCCATGTTTTACGAAAAACCTCTTGGCGCCCATCTCCATCAATCGAACCTGAAATATCCCCAACATCAAGGGAAAAACCTATATTAGCCACATCTTTAGAATTTCCCCCAACAGCTTTACCTTCAAAATGTTTCTCTAATTCGGCCTTAGTTGGTTTTTCTCCAATATAGCTGATGGCTCCACCAATCATATTTCTTGCATTATAATTTTTTGCTACTTTCATAGAACCTTTCTCACTATCACTAAACACAACTTCAAACATAATTTCACCACCTTATATAATTAATCTTTATACCGTTGTAATATTATCAAATTATGTAATAAATACATGTATATCACGATATCTTCCTGCAAATTACTCATCTATATTATGATAAAAAACTTAAAACTTGATGATTAAAGTCCTTTGCTTCTTCATATGCCATATGTCCAAGTCCTTTAAAAATTACTAACTTGCTAGTAGTTATTTTTTCAGCAATTTCCTCTGACGAATTCTTGCCTACTACTTTATCACTGTCACCACCTATTACTAAAGTTTCACACTTTATTCCATCTAGTTCATTATAAGCATTATGCTGAATGCAGGCATTTGCTTGAATAATAAACCTACTAAAATCTTTTGGCTTACCTATTCTACTAAGAACCGGATATAGTAACCTATATTTCTTGATATTCTTATCACTATATGATTTTTCAGTTATATCAATGACTATACCTTTATAGTCATTTGCTTCAGCCATTGCTATCCAACTGCTAATAACACTCTGGATTGTTTCATTTTGTCTAGATACCGTCACAGCCAAAACAAGCTTGTCTATTAATTCTGGGTAATCAATAGCAATGTATTGGGCAATCATTCCACCTTGGGAAACCCCCATTATAGAAGCTTTAGAAATCCCAAGCTTTTTCATTGCTTCTACCTGATCTTTAGCCATATCTTTTGTGGAATAATCTTCCTCTAAGTGATTCTTTCGACTGAAGACATACACTTTATAGTCTTTTGTAAATTCTCTATACATTGCAGCAAAGACTGTTGCTGTACCTTTGACTGTTTTTAATGCATCACTCAAACCTGGAATCATAATTAGATTTTTTTGTCCGTTTCCAAAATAAATATAATCCATATCGGTATCGCCTATTTTAATATTTCCGTTTATTGCATTAAATAACACACAAATATCCCCTTTCTCAATTCTTAGTTTTTATGCAATATTATATAAATAATTTGTCTATTAAATTCCTGTCTATCCGATTGTCAACAAATAATGTATTTGCCATATAAATCTACTAATATTCACTTAATTAATTATTATAAAGCATTCAACTTTTTGTGTCTATAGCTATATACTAACAT
>CAZWTU010000183.1:0-2478 GCA_964637035.1 uncultured Tissierellaceae bacterium | reverse complement strand
TGGTCTCTTGCAAAGCGACACCTTATTCCAAGTGCATCCCATAAAAATAAATATATATTTATACCTATAATATAAATCATATTTATAGGGTATATATATTATAAGAGGTGATGTAATGGATAGTTTAAAAGTTTCAATTTCCAAAGTTTTTCAAGGCTCTATTAAGTCCTTTTCTAGATTTCCAGGGTCTATTATTAGTGCTATTGTAATATGTATTGTAGCAATTATAAAGATAAATATGGATTGGGAGACACAAAAGGCGTATAGTCTATTGTTTGATAGTATTCAGCTTTCTTTTGTTTTGGGTGCTGTCCTTTCTATGGCTGCTGTAGCCTATGAGGAGTTAGAAACTACAAGCAAGAAAACAACTTCTTTATTTGCAAATACAGCTGGGATTATAGGTGGACTTATAAGTTTTATATTATTATATTTCTTTTCTGGAAGACTTTCTCAGGAAGGGATAATGTATCTATCAACTATTGCAAGTTTTAGAGTTGGTGTAGCTATATTTGCAAGTAGTGTAGCCTTTGTATATATAGTTTCAAATGCAAAAACAGTAGATAGTTTTAGTGACTCCTTTTTTATCACTCACAAAGCCTTTGCTATTTCAGCCATATATGGATTGGTAATAATGATAGGGGTTTCTGGAGTGTTAGGAGCCTTCCAAGCCTTAGTATATAGACAATTAGGTTTTAGGGTTTATCAATACTTGGCCGTGGCTGTTGGTTTTTTAACTTATACTGTGTTTTTAGGTTATTTCCCAAGTTTTAGATCAATTGCAAAAACACCTAAAATGAAAATTGCAGAAGAACAGCCCAGATTTATATTTGTTTTGTTTGGCTATATTCTTGTTCCAATTATTATAGCTTTAACTCTAGTTCTTTTAATTTGGTCAGCAAGAGTACTATTAACAGGGCCGGATGTATCATTTAATCAACTATCGTCTATAGCATCAAGTTATGTGATTATAGGGATATGGCTTCATATAATGGTAGCTAAGCACCATACTCCATTGACTAATTTTTATAAAATAGCCTACCCATTCACTGGTATTTTGGTTTTAGCATTTGAGGCATGGGCCCTTATTGGTCAGGTAAATGAATTTGGATTAAAAACAACAGAGTATTCTTTTATAATGATTTGGATTTTCGCTCTTATCTCTCTTGTTTTATTAATCTTTTTAAGAGATAAGGCCTACAGAAAAATTGCAATAGGAGCAATAGTTATTTCTATTATTTCTGCCCTACCCTTTGTGGGATATCAAGATATTACCTTTAATTCTCAAGTTAGCAGGTTGGAGAAGATTTTAAATGAAGAAGGTCTTTTACAGAATAATAGTATAGTAAAGACAAAGGCTGATATTGAAAGTTTGAAAAGAGGTAAGATAACAGATGCAGTGGATTTCATCTCTTATTCAGAGAAGACAAATACTCCTATATGGTTTAAAGAAAATCTAAATGAAGATAGGGTCTTTAAAGATACATTTGGATTTGACAAGACTTATGGGGTTTATCCACAAGAAACAGAATATGCTAGTGCATATTTCGTTCTTAAAACAGAATTAATAGATATAAGTGATTATCCTTTGGCTTTAAATATTAATACAAATGAAAAGATGAATATATCTAATGTTTTCCAAGGAAGAGATGGTAAATATGAGATTGTTTTAGTGACTAAAACCAATGGTATTCCAAAGATTACAGTGAAACTTGATGATAGTATTATTATTGAAAAGAGTCTAGAAGAATATCTATACAATTTACAGGTTAAATATCCTTTAGATGGAAATACAAACAATGAATTGCCATTTGAAGATATGAGTCTACTTGTAGAAGATGAAAATTTATCAATATTATTGGTATTTGATAATATTGATATTTATTCTGATAAACTTCATGATACAATAGACTACTATTTAAATATTCATGGCTTATATCTTAAATATAAGTAAATTTTAGCTGCAGATACTTTATCTGCAGCTTTGTATTTTGAAACCCTAATTTATAGTCCAAGTAATTTCTCATCAAAACTAAATAAGGCTTCATTGATTTCATATATATTGTAATTTTTTTCTTCTATGAAAAATTCTATAATAAGATCAAACTTATTGCTGGGAGATAGGGCATATCCAGCCCTTCTAAGCAAGTCCTTAGTTTCATCTAAGTTTAACTTTAAAGAAATAGCAAATGCTATGGCTGTTATCTTACTTGGCTTATAGCTTTTTTCACTTCTTATCTTTGAGAATAACCTTCTATCAATATTAGCATTTTTATAGGCCTCTACATCTGTCATACCTTTTTCATCTATTAATCTAAGTAGGGTCTCTGAAAAGCTTTCTTCTAATTGACCTAGGAGATCTTCAAGTTTTCTTTTCTTAAAATATGGCCTTTGAATCTCTATTGCATCCTCGTATAAAGTATCTTGTAATTCATATACTTTCAATATTCTAGGACTTTCTTCAATATAATTATCATCAAT
>CAZWTU010000182.1:0-2561 GCA_964637035.1 uncultured Tissierellaceae bacterium | reverse complement strand
ATCCCCAATGGCTTATTTGAACATATACCAAGTCATCTATCTGTATTTTATCATTTTCTTTATATGATATTCCTGTAATCCTATCCGTAACTTCCTCTGTTAGAGAACTATAAGCAAAAATAGCTTCTGACTCGTCTATATCTTCAATGCCTTCTATATCTGCTTTATCCACTGGCTCCGGGGTTTTATCTGTTAAATTGTCTACTTCTTCATTAAAAATGTGATTTGTACTTGGACCATATTCTTTAAATACTATTAAGACTATAAGTACTACCATCAACAATATAAGTGCTTTCTTTTTCATAAACATCCCCCTTGTTCATAGGCCTTTTCTTTCCTTGCTAAACTTTTATTTACCTGAATATTAAATATATTAACATAGTTGGCGTTAGATTCAAAGTAATTTTTTTAATAAATTCTATACTTGCCCCGGTTTCCTAAGATAAGACATAGATATATTGGGTATAAATATTTATGTGCTACTAAATAATCTAAGGAGTCGATTCCATGCTACAAAAAAATATAAATATTGAAAATAAATACAATAAAAATCTATCAACAATTATAGAAATGCCTGATAGTAATATTAAGGATTTTATAATTATTAGCCACTGCTTTACATGTTCCAAATTATACAAACTATACAATAGTCTTTCTAAAATACTTGTGGAAAATGGATATGGGGTTGTAAGATATGATGTTATGGGTCTTGGACAAAGTGAAGGAAGTTTTAGTGACTCGAGTTTCTCTACAAATGTTGAGGATTTAATCACAGTTTATGATTATATATCTGAAAATTATAAAAAGCCTAGATATTTATTTGGACACTCTTTGGGAAGTCTAGTATCTATAAAAGCAGCTAACAGTTTAGATTCTGTTAATGGTGTGGCTACTGTAGGAAGTCCTCTAAATTTTAAAAACTTAATTAGGCTTCTCTCTAATTATGAAAATGAACTAATAGAAAAGGATAATATTATAGTTGATCTATTAGGGAGAAATATAAATATAGGATTAGAATACTTACAAGACCTTAGAAATAAAAATCCTGAAGAATTTATTAAAGATTTTAATAAATCAATAATTATATTCCACTCTGATTCAGATAGAACTGTACCTTATGAACATGGATTAGATCTATTTAATTCTATAGATTCAGATAAAAGCTTTATTAGCTTAAGGGGTGTAGACCATTTAGTAAATGATAAAGAGGATTCAGAGTATATCGGACAAATGTTATATACTTGGATGGAAAATCAATAAAAATATAAAGCTGAATCTAGAAGATTAAATCCATCCAGATTCAGCTTATTATATTATACTCCCGCCTTTTTTGATTAGATCAATTAATATATTTTAACATCTTAAAAAACATTTTATCTCTTCTCTTTATTGCATCTTCATCTTTCCCACCAGAATAGTCATAAAAGCCCTTTAAGGATTTTACTCCCAACTCACCCTTATCCATTAATTGTTTCAATACTTCTTGAGGTTCTTTTACATCACTAAGTTCATTGAATAAGTATGAAGATATATAATAAAATGTATCTAATCCACCTAAGTCAGCTGTTTCAAAGGGCCCTATTATGGGATATCTAAATCCTGGTCCATATTTCATTGCCTTATCTATATCTTCAAAACTAGCTATGCCTTCTTCTGCAATATTTAAAGCCTCTCTAAATACGGCAAATTGTAATCTATTACCAATAAAGCCTGGTGCATCTTTTTCTACTAAAACAGGTACCTTATCTATACTTTCTAATAAGTCCATCAAGGTATTTATAGTTTTATCATTTGTACAATCACCTTTTATTAATTCTACCAAAGGAATTATATGAGGTGGATTCCAAAAATGTGTCCCTAAAAATCTACTTTTATCCTTTATCTTATTAGATATTTCCCTAACACTAAGACCTGATGTATTGGTTGCGAAAATAGTTTCTTTACTTGCTATCCCTTCTACTTCTTTCCAAAAATCTTGCTTTATATCCATATTCTCTATTATTGCTTCAATTATTAAATCAGCATCAAAAAATACATTTTTATCCATAGAATAACTAATATTATTTATTGTATCCTTAGCTTCCTCTTCTGTCATCAAAGCTTCATCTATTAAACTACTATTAAAAATAGACACTAGTTTTTTTGACTTATCCAAAAATTCTTCTTTTATATCTGTAATTACAACTTCATGACCCTTTCTTGCAAATATCTGGCCTATACCGGTTCCCATTGTTCCCGCCCCTGCTATTCCTATTTTCATCGAAAAACCTCCCTGTAGGTTATAATTGTATAATATGTGTAGTCTTATTACAACTCTAGTTATATATCTACTATGTTAATCGGGTTAGGGCATGTCACGCAGTCGAATTACACAAATTCATCTACTCCCTATGGTCGTATGAATAACGTTCATGTTCACTTTGTGAACCTTTGCTTCTCCACTCACTACGCTCGTTGCGCTGTCCGTTTTGTCTTACAACTCGCAAGGCTCGTTGGACAAAAAGGCTTGGTATTCTTTGCGTTTAACCTACCAGCGATTTGCGAAAACAGCAAATCGGGTT
>CAZWTU010000181.1:0-2590 GCA_964637035.1 uncultured Tissierellaceae bacterium | reverse complement strand
GATGTAAAATTGATATATCCTTCAAAAGAATATGAACATCAGGCATTTGGATATATACAAGAATTTATAGATTACAATTCAGAAATCAATGGAACAGGTGGTCTTGATAGATTTAAAAATTATGATGATTGGTTGTTTAAACTTGAAAAGGATTTGGAATTTAAGAATATCCCAGAAGGAAGAGTCTCTGCTAATACATATTTTCTTCTTAGAATATCAGATAATAAGATTATCGGTATGATTAATATACGACATAAATTAAATGAATTTCTTTTAAATGAAGGGGGTCATATAGGCTATTCCATAAGACCTACTGAAAGGAATAAGGGATATGGAACCATAATGTTAAAATTAGCTTTGGAAAGATGTAGAGAATTAAATTTAGATAAAGTATTAATTACTTGTGATAAATCAAATCTAGCTTCAACTAAAGTTGTTCAAAGAAATAATGGAATATTAGAAAATGAAATATTTAGTGAGACTTTTTCTGAGGTGGTTCAAAGATATTGGATTAATTTATAAAAATAAATATTTCAAACTAAAATTTTAATAATAAGTGAGGTAAATATAATGGTAAAAGAGGTTAAAAAATGTGAGGAAGTAATGGATTTTGCATGGGAGTTAAGCCAAAATGATTTGTATGCAAGTTATCATAGATTAAGATCAAAGGAGAAAGTTAAAGAATATATAGAACAAGCTATGGTTAAGGAGAATGAAAAAATAATAGCTTGTTATCAGGAAAATATATTATGTGGAGTTTGTATATATTTTTGGATACCTAATGAAAAATATGCTCAAACAACAATGTTTTTAATAAAAGAAAATTATGATGAAATTGCAGATAAATTTATTCATTATATGGGTAACCAATTATCGGGGTATAAGCTACTTATAGGTCTACCTTTTTCAAATGCAAACGCTAATGAATATTTCAATAAAAGAAATATAAAATGTGTAGATTCTTTAATCGACACCAGACTGTATGACTTACAATCACATATAGATCAAAAGCATGATTTGGTAGAAAGTATTACTAAAGATAATTTTAAAGAATATGCTAAATTTCACGACAAATATGCTATTCCCATGGAAATGTATTATAACAGCGAAAATTTAGAAAAAGAAATAGGGAAATTTAGAGTTTTTGTTTTCAAAGAAAATGAAATGATACATGCAAGCATTTTTGTTAAGGCAGGTGAAAAAACAGCAGAAATCTTTAGTTTGTTTATCGATGATGAATACAGGAATAAGGGTATTGAAGGCATTTTAATTGATGAAGTATTGAGTCAGTTATATAAAGAATTTGGATCATTAAAGGAAATTGCATATTTTATTGATGAAAATAGTACCGATGAATTAAATTCAGCTTTGGCTGCAGGGTTTGGGATTAATGACACATATAGGTGTTATAAGTGTATACTTTAGTTTTTGAAAAGGTATATTGGGTAAAGAATCAAGGTAGAAGGTTTACCAATTAATAATACAAATGAAAGGTGATACAATGAAAAGGATATGTGCTATCTTATCTTTAGATGAGAAGACAAAAATAAAAATTCAAAATTACAGAGATTTATTAACTATTAGATATGGCGTATCTAAAAAGATATTGTATCCTCATATAACTATTGCACACTACATTTCAATTGACATGGAAGAGATTATTAAATACACAGGGGATTTTGCAAAGGAAATGAATGCATTTAATATACAGTATGGTACCATAGAAATACTGGAAGATAATTGTATTGCGTGTATAGTTAATCCAGATAATGAAATTACTGAACTTTATAATATGTACCACCATAGATATGATGAGCACTGTGATAAATGGACAAAGAAGGAAAATAAATTATGGATACCACATAGTACTATTTACGGGAAATCAAATCCTAAATTAGCAGAGATGAAAGCATCTTTAGAAGATGACTTTATACCTTTTAAAGCTAAGGTCATAGGACTTGAACTTTCTCTTATAAAAGAAAATGGGTATCAAATAATATTCTCTAAAGAATTCAAATGAAAGAATATAAAAATATTATGGGTAATTCATGAAAGGTGGCAAAAAAGGATTGGGAATAATAAAAACAAGAATTAAAAGTAGTAATGTAATCATATTTTTACTAGTTATTTTAGATCAAACTATCAATGTAATAATTAAAAATTATGATGGTGTGAAAATTCCATTAGTAAATAATATATTGTATTTTATGCCAACTTTAAATACAAATTATTCATGGATAAACTCATTATTTGAATTTGGTTTAAGTAAAGTATTTCATATTGTTCTTGCAATAGTTATTTTACTTTTTAGTTATTATGGATTTAAATATTTAAATTTCAAAGGCATAAAAAGTAAACCTATTAATATGACAAAGATTTTTTTATTTTCAGGGGGCATATCATCATTAATAGATAAGGTTTATTGGAATGGCAGCTGGGATTTTATATTTTTAAAAGGTTTTTTTGTCTTTGATTTAAAGGATTTATATCTTAACGTTTTTATATTTGGAATTATAATATTATATATTAAGAATATAAAGGCTTTTTCAAAAGTTAAAGAGGTAGAATTATTAAAAGATTTTATAAAATT
>CAZWTU010000180.1:0-2597 GCA_964637035.1 uncultured Tissierellaceae bacterium | reverse complement strand
TTATTTAATATAGTCTACATCTAACTTAATTACTAAATTCTTTTCTCCCAATAATTCTTTATCATTGGATTTACCTATAAAGTCTTCCCCAAACATTGAATACAATTGACCTGATACTGATAGTTCTGGAAGCCTACCTATAAGCTTTTCACCATCAGTTAAAAAGGCTAATTGAACAGGAGTCCCAAATACTCCTTCTTGGGTAAAGTCACCTCCAGAAGCTAAACTGACTAAAACTCCTAATTCACCATTTAATAGTTCTTTTAAGGATTTGTCACTGGCTTTGACTTTTAGATTTCTAGGGGCTAAGGCAGGAACCTTGTCATATTCTGCAGAAGCACTTCCTGTCAGGGGTAGATTAAATTGTGTTGAGGTCTTTTTATCTGTATATGGTGTTATTATCCGTCCATTTTCAATTAAATTATATATATAATTTTCATTTACTACACCCTCTGCGTCAAAGAATTCTATTCCAGTAATATCCTCTTCTTCTGCACTTTGGTATAGGGTGAAATTTTCATTAAACATTTCCTTGCCTAGTTGATCTTTAAATAAGGAAGCACCTGTACCTAATTTATAACCATTCAATTCTTCTATCAATTTCATCAGGGGAAGACTATCGGATTCCGCAAATATTACAGGAAGCTTTCCCTTCTTAGGTAATTCAACTTTATTTCTATAGGCTATTAGGGTTTTCCTTACATTTTCTAGGATCCTTTCCCTACTATACTCCCTATCCATATGGGCAGCAAATGCGTCAAATACATTTACAGAATCTTTTTCTTTTATAATAAGTGCAGCTACAACAACCCTATCTACATATGTTAAATCTACTTCTTTACTGTTGATTAATTTAGATTCTAATTCTTGAATAAATATATTATTTGAAAAAATGAAATCAGGAAATTCATCCCTTAATATTTGGAGTAATTCTTCTACTTCTTTTACAAAGTCCTCATTAGATATTGTTTCTTTTCTATAATCCTTCTTTTTTACAATATTACTAGTTGGCTCATAGGGATAGGGTATCTGGAGCTTTAAGTTTTCTATTGCCCTTTTTTCCAATTCCCCTTCATCTGCATTGCCTACTACACCAGCAACTCCTATAAATCCATCCTTATATACCCTAAATCCTGTTTTTGTAATATCCTTTTTCCTTACAGACTTTATCCTTGATTGCACAATATTTAAACTTATTTCCTTAACATTTTTTATATATTTTTCTTTTATCATGCTAGCCTCCTATTGTACTGTAATATTATTTACCCTGATATAAGGGCCACCCATAGCTACTGGCAATGGAAATTGCTCCATTTTCCCACACCCTCCTAGGGCAAAGGAAAGAAGTTCTATTTCCTCAGAGATTCCATCTATTTCATGCAAGGTTTCCATTACATTACCAGAAATAACTGAAATATTTACAGGCTCTGCCACTTTTCCATCTCTTATCATATATGCAATTCTAGGAGCAATGGTAAATGTTGACATGCCTGAACCATGTTTTATGTCTTCTATTAATATTCCTTCTTTTGTTTCTTCTATTAGTTGATTTTTAGTCTTGTTTCCAGCTTCAATATAAGTAGTTGTCATTCTTACAATAGGTTCAAATTCAAAGTTTAAGGCCCTAGCATTTCCTGTTATATCCTCTTTAAGAGATGCTGCAGTTTCACTACTATGAAGTCTTCCTGTAAGCAGTCCATCCTTAATTAAATAAGTCTTTTCCGATTTGCTGCCTTCATCATCAAAGGGGACATATCCACTTCCTAAATTACTTCCATCATCAACTATGGTTAGATTGTCTGAACCTACCTTTTTACCTATGGTCCATTCTTTCATCATAACTTCATCACCAATCATGAAATCAGCCTCACTTTTGTGGCCAAAGCTTTCATGGGTAAAGACTCCTGTTGTAATAGGAGAAAGTATAACTGTGTATTTGCCTGGTTTTATGGGCTTAGCATCCTTTGTAAATATAATATGTTTATCTAGTTTTTCCTTAAATTTTTCATCCATTGATTTAAGTTCGTTAAAATCAATTGATGTTTTATCAAAGCCACTATCTAAGGTTTTTCCATCTACCTTTAAAGAATACCTAAAGGCTACAGTGCAAGTCTGATAATCAAATTTTAAGTTTGCACCTTTACTAGAATAAAATTCTTTGTTTATTTTCTTGTCTAGATATATTCCTCTCCACATTTTTACTTCTTCTTTGTTTTCTATTAATGGAAAGTAGGATTTTAGAAGGTCTAGTTTTTCTTCTTGGCTTACATTCAATATATCCTTGTCTTCAAATTGTAGAAATTCTCCCTTGTTTACTTGAAATTTCTTAACTATGGGATCTCCCTCAATACTTTCATTGGCCTTAGCCATAAGACTTAGTCCATTTATTTCTTCCTGTATTTTGTCAATGTCTGTAGTTGAGCTATAATACCATCTTTCTCCGTCAAAAATCCTAATGAATCCACCCTTATGATTTCTTTTTAAATTTTGTGTAAGTTCACCGTTTTGATATGTTATCTCACTAACTGAAAAATCCTCTATTCTTACATCTGTATAAAGGTTTTTTGGAAAATTGTACATTTAACCCCTCCTTATTA
>CAZWTU010000179.1:0-2601 GCA_964637035.1 uncultured Tissierellaceae bacterium | reverse complement strand
CTTTAAAATCTGAACCAATGTATCCACAGTTGTCCAAGCCTTTACTAACATTAATGACATTGCGGCTGCAACCTTTAGCACCTCCTTGGCAGTTAAAATAATTATTAATGACTATACCACTTCTTTTTGGCTCGAAATTTGGAACCATAACCATCAGTTGTTCTATTCCTTCCAAGGATGTACCATACATAAATAATTTTGACATTATTCTCAACCCTTTCTTTCTGTTTTTAGGCATAAAAAAATGGCGAAGTTTATTTGGTCTTTAATTGACCTAAAACTTCACCATACATTCTTTTTATTTGATTTTCAGTTTTACATAACTACACAATATTCCATACTATGACAAATCCAAATTTATAAACCAAGGAAGGCATGGTGTCAAAACATAATCCACCCTAGTAAAATCAATTACTTAGCAAACTTTCTTCAGTTTATCATAATTACTATTAAGAGAAACTCAAATAATATAATCTTTAATATAGGTATCATAGGATACTGTATATTTGTGTTTGAATAAATTATATAACTCCATAGCCACTTCATCACAGTCATCTGACTCAAAGAAAATATTTTCATATGTTTTAAAAAGAGTATCAATTAACCTAGAGAGAAAATGTTTTACTTCACCTTTGTCATTACTACAAACATAGGCAATTTCATTGTCTTCAACAAAAGCGACATCAATTATTTTTTGATTCTTTTTTGTAAAATAGACTTTCTCAGGCAATATTTTTATAAAACTCTTATAGTCACAGGTAAGAGGACTGATTAGATCATGTGTCTTTTTATAATGCTTAAATAATATGGTGCAAGACTCATCATATTCATCACTTCCCTTATAACATATATGCAAAGGAGATAAATCATATGTTGGACTAATATAATCTTGTTTAGTTGCTTCTACTTCAAAACATTTTCTTTTACATAGAAAACCAGCCTCTTTGATAAAATTAATTATTTGTGATTCTACTGAACTAATCATAACTTGCAAGGGCTTTTTTATTTCAATAATAATTTGTTGAAATAAAAATTCAGAATCCTTCTTGTTATATTGATTTAATTCAAAATCTAGGTAAACACATTCTGAATGATATTTATTTTCTCTTATAAGTATTTTTCCTAATGTTTGTCCATCAGAAAACACCTGAAATATATTCTTTTCTTTTTCAATTGTAAGCAGCTCAACCACCCCCTAAAAACTAAATACCTTAAAAAAATTTTTCTCTATTTGCATGAACTAAAATACTAACTGAATTTGTCAGAATCATTATTAAGATAAATTCAAAATTTCTAAAATCAAACCTTATTATCTTTATTTTCTAAATTATTAGATGCGTACTAATATACTGTTTATTCAATTGCATTTTTTATATTTCTTCTTATATTAATCTATTTATATCTTAAAACAAGATTAGCATTTTTAATAGGACAATACTCTGAGAAATATCTTTCTTCTGCTGGGTGATAGCGTCTCTCATATTTATTTTTAATATCTTCTAGTTCTCCTATGTAAGAGTCCCTTTCTAAGACTCTTCCTAATCTCAATTTCTTAGGGACATCAATATAAATTACAAAATCTAAATATCCTTTTAATTCTTTTCTTTGTAGAAAAATTCCCTCTAATAATAAAATACAGCCTTGTAAGATCTCTACTGGTTCCAAAATATAATTATCATTTTCTTTATCATATAATTCTATTAGTTTATCTATTTTACCACCATTTTTTATAGGTAACAAAATTTCTTTAACTAAATAATCATACCTCCACTGTATGTTGTAATAGCAGTACCATTCTTCTTTAGACTTATTATATCTAATATGTTCAGTGTGTATAAAATCATCCATATGCAGAACATAAGATTCATAGCCTTTATTTTGTAGTATTAATTTTAATAAATTAGAAACCGTACTTTTACCTGCTCCACCTAACCCATCAACACCGACCACATAAACCTTTTTAGAATTTTTCTTAGTCATTATCTTATCTAATAAATACTGGATTTCTGCTTCTAACATTTTCTTCTATCTCCTTATTTATTATTCTTCATTTTTCAGAAGAAAGATATTCTAAATTTAATTTTGTAATATATAAAATAGGATCTTAAATTAAACCCAACTTATTATTTTATCTTCAAAGTATACTCCTATCTTTGCCACTTCATTCATTACAATAGTACTCTTTTTTCTATCTAAAAACCAATTATCCTTTGAAATTTGTCGCTCATCTAGAACTGGAGATATGTAAATTTTAATATCAGATGGAAATATTGATTTATATGTTAATAATGCTCTTCTTGAATGATAAGATTTACATACTAAAATTACACTTTGCACTTCTATATTTGTTTCTTTTATTAAGTCCCATGAGAATTGAGCATTTTGAAATGTATTTTGTGCTTTATCTTCTTTTAAAATTGCTATATAAGGCACACCTAACTGTATACCTATAGTTTTTAGATACTCCCACTCAGATTCATAATTAGTCAATTTGGAGTTAGACCCTCCACTTGGTAATATATATTGAGCAAAGCCTCTATTATAAAGTTCTGCTGCTTTTTCCATAAGATTAAATTGACTACTTCCTGGAATTAAAATCAC
>CAZWTU010000178.1:0-2621 GCA_964637035.1 uncultured Tissierellaceae bacterium | reverse complement strand
TCTTTGAGCAAATACAACTTAAACTGTGGTGAAACCCAGGATGCAAATTCAAATGCTATATCTTTATGGGCATAAGTACCGCCATACCTCCCAGCCCTTGCGACTATGCCTTTTGAATTAGTCCTATTTGTCCATTGCTTCACTGACATTGCAAATCTATTTAATCCTGCTTCACCCATAATGTTATGATACTCATCCATATTGAAATTTAAGTTATACATACTTTCCCAAATTCCAATAAATTCTATGGTATTTTTATTTCTAAGCCATTTTTCTATTAAAACTAAGCCATTATCAATATTTCTTACCATATCTGTTAAAGAAATATAATCCTTTTCTTCAATTTCAAGAATTGTTATTTCTGTGTTATCCACATATATTTTAGCCATATGAACCCCTCCAATCTTTACATAAGTTACCTACACCTTCCTTTATTATAACAAAGTTAGGTAATTCTGATTTGTTCAGATGTTTAATTGTTTTATTTTATTAAACTCAGTCACATAATATAAATTATGTGCATTAAAAATGTCTTGATTTGAACTTTATTCAAAATATGAGGCTTTAATTAGGGCAATGTTATTAATGAAAGACATCAAATAGTAAATTGTTGCAATTAGTGATAAAATCAATGCAAAACCATTGACTTTATATTTAAAAATAAAATAAATAGATAAGTATAAAAATACTGTTGAATATATAAGAAAATATATACTTTTCTTAGGTCCATACTCTTCCCGAGTGCTAAACTGTCAACTTCTTTAAGCCAAGGAAATTCTACCTTATACCCAGCTGGTGTTGGATATTTTATCTTTTTTTATGTCTAAATCTTTATTTTCTTGGTAACTTTTAATTCTATCTGCTAACATTTTATTATAGATAAATCTGCTACAACCAAAGGTTTTAGCTAAATATTCTCTTTGTTCTTTGTTAGGATAAATTCTATATTTATATGCCTTTAACATAGTTTCACCTCAATTTAATCTTTGATTTTCTATATATTTTCTTACTACATCTATACTGGCTTCACCTCTTGTAAGCAGACAGTAGCCTCTATTCCAAAAGTATTCTTTCCATAGCTTACTTCTTATTTCTTCAAACTCTTTTTTTATTAATCTACTACTAGCACTTTTGTAGGCATTTATAAATTTTGATATTTCCGTATTTGGTTGCCCTCTAAATAATAAGTGTATATGATCTTTATCATGATTCCATTCATCTAGCTCAATCTTATATTTAGGACTTATATACTCAAATATTTCTTTTAATCTTTCAGATATATCATCATTTACAACTTTTCTTCTATATTTTATCACTAAAACCAGATGATAGTTTAGTAAAAACACTGAATGATTATTTGTGTCTAACTCCATATAATATATTCCCCCTTAATGTTACCACTGAATATATTATACACTATATTTTGATGTTTACAATCCTTTTTTATATAGGTATTTAACCCATATAAAAAAAGATGTTATCCATCTCCCACCTAAAGAGGATGGGAGAATTTCACATTATTTGTTAACTAAAGAAATTATATTCACCTGTGGCAAAGGGAATATCTATTACAAACTCAATCTTCTTTGGAAGAATTATTCCTGACTCCTCATAGATAACAAGATTGTAGGTCTTTTTATTATTAAGTTAAGTGACAGGCACCTAGGCTAATTGAAAAATCATGAAAACTTTAGTATAATAATATTAAAAGTAGTTATTTTGATTAAGATGGAACTTTATCAAATATATGTATGATTTTTAATAAGTTAGATTAGGTCACATTAATTAGTGAGGATTTAGTTTAGGGAGGGACAGGCAATGAAAGGAAAAATTATAAGGTACTTTGAAGAAAAGGGGTACGGATTTATAAAAGATGAGGAAGGAGAAAGTAGATTTTTCCATATTACTGATGTCATTAATACTACTTCTATAACATTATTTTCCGATGTAGCGTTTGATCCGAGTTCAAACAATAAGGGAGGCATTGCCAAGAATATAAAGGTAATTGAGGCCGAAAAAATACCTAAATTTATAATTTTTGGTGATGTAAGAATTAAATTAAGTAATATTAAAAGTTATGGAATGGATGTAAATAAATATACGAATAAAAGAAAATTGGAAGAGTCTTCTCTTGATAGGGTTGTTAATAATACTGGAACAGTAACAGCATTGTTAAATATTATGACAGATGGAATAATTCCCTATACGGGACATGTAGAAGCAAAATATGAAGAGGAGATAGTAATAAAGGATGTACTTTATGTAACTACTTACCAAGGAGACAATTACAGATTTGAAGATGGAAGGGTTAAATTTAATATTAATAGTAAGCTAAAAGAGTTGGACAAGTATCTAAGTTAGAAATTATCATTTAATTATAGAAAGACAAAAGTAGGGGGTAACCCCTACCATAAAATAAACAAGATAGAAAGTGAATTAAGTCGACTTAGAAAAACCTAGTCCTTTTAGTATCATGGTTATATTGTGTCTTATAGATCTTTAATTAATTTTTCCACTTCATCTTTTGAAAGGTCTGTAGCTTTTGCTACCAAAGCTATCTCTATTTCTTCTTTTAATAAATTTATAGCTATTTTCTCTTTTTCTTCTTGTATACCTTCTTG
>CAZWTU010000177.1:0-2664 GCA_964637035.1 uncultured Tissierellaceae bacterium | reverse complement strand
GTATGTATAGGTAATATTTTTTAAATAGGTCTAGTAAGCTTTATTCAATATTCTCATTACCTATCTACTATGATCTAATTCAAGGCTATCATAATATATGATTTGGTAACAAAAAATAAAAAAAATATCTAAGTGTTTTATTCCAAGACTTAGATATTTTTCATGCATTAATCTCACCTAATTCATTTCAATATACATTAGTATCCCTTTCATCAAGTTCTACTAATACTTCTTTGTATAATGGTTTTAGTTCCTCAACCTTTGCTCCGGCCCCAATCTTTTTAACTATATTATATAAATTGGCCCCAATAATTATTCCTGTGGTTAAGGTTTTAATTGCTATCGTACCACTTACCAACATGCTACCACTGACCTTTCTCTTTCTAAAACATCTATTACTACTGATAGTGCAATTCCAAGTCCAATTCCTATGATTAGCATTTTCATCTTATCCCTCCTAAGTTTTATCTTGTAGATTTTTCTAATATATAGCTTAAAGCTCTTCTTTCAATGAATTTACTGCTTAGATATGTCCATCTTCTGGTTTATAAGGATATTATTTTTTAGGCCTTTTAGATGCTTATTACAGCTTTAGACTTTAGCAAATACCTTTTCTAGATAAAATATATATTCTTATTGTATGGAAAATGAAACACCTCTAATTTCAAAGTTAATTGAAGTTAAAGGTGTCAATTTAGTAATTATTGTTTATTTTTCAGGATCTTTTTTATTTGCCATCTTATTTCTGCTATATATACTTGTAAAACTTCCCATATACTCATATCATCTGCCTTTTTCATTACTTTCCCTCCTGTATTCTAAATTCTTATATTCCAAATTTGCCAAAAATCCATCTCCTAATATTTGCTCCCACTGCAGCAAATATTATCGGCCCTAGAAATATTGACATTCCACCTTCTTTTATTCCAAATATTAGTCCTACTATAGCTCCCCCTATGGCCCAACTGCTAGTCATCTTTACCCTCTCCTCTTAATTTATAGGTTTTTGTAGTATCATCTCTCTTATCCATCTTTCTGAATAATCATACTTTATAGCTAAATGCTTTAAGCTTTGCCCCTTTTTATCTGCTTCTATAGCTTGGTTTATTACATAGTCCCTATCATACAGTCTCTTTGGAAAGTTTACTTGTAGACCCTTGTAGTTTTTATACATCTTTAAAGTTTTATCTATTCCTATTATGTCGACCAGCTCTTTATATATTTGATGTAAGGATTCTATATTGAAATCTTTGTTATTAATAATTGCTTGTCCTCCTTTCTTTTGGGAAATATCCTTCTTGGGGAATCAATTTCCATAGTATTCCAGGCTATACCTAATAATATCCTTTCCTCTTTGAAGTTTCCTGTCTGTAGGTCATGGGTTTCTTCCTTGGATTCTTCCAAATGTAAGTGCTCTATCTTTAGATAAGGCCCTCTTCTTTGAAGCTGTAATGTTTTCCATTTCCAATTACGATATGATCTAATACTCTGATTCCTAAAAGCTCTCCTGCTTCCTTTAATCTCTCAGTTATGTTTTTATCTTCTAAGCTTGGAGTTGGATCTCCTGATGGATGATTATGCAAAAATATCATACTGTTAGAATTCGTTAAAATAGCCGTTTTAAACACTTCTCGTGGATGCACTATTGTGGCATTCAATGATCCTGTACTTATCTTTTCAAAAGCCGTTGGTTCATTTTTTGTATTCAAGTATATCCCTACAAAGACCTCTTTATCTAGAAATTCTATCCCTTCAATAAAATCATTAACTAATCTAATTGCATCTTGTGGACTACTTATATTTCTACCTTCATATAGAGCAGATCTTTCTTTTACCATACGCAATGAAACCATTTGTACGCGTTTTGCAGGTAGATTTTTTTCAATTGTCATTTCTTTCATCTCTCCTTTAGTTTTCTAGAGGAGTATTTATTCTTTTTCCTTTCTCCTGCAATGTATTCTTTTATATCCTCAGCTAAACTGGATTTTATCGGAAGAGTCCTTCTCTTATTGTTTTTCCCATGGATTTCAATCTGTAAGCCTATTAGATCCAAGGATTCCAAAGTAATCCCAGTAAGTTCTGATGTTCTAACACCTAGGTCTCTTAGAATCATTATGATTAATCGATCTCTTTGGCTAAGCTTTCCATTCTCCAGGTAGGCTTCTATCAATTCCATTTCCTCATCAGTATAGACTTCAACCTCTCGATTCCCTGATAACTGGATCTTATCCTTGCCAAAGACTATATCCCTTTCAATCGTGTTAATTTCTTTGATGTAGTTATTGAAACTTACCAAGCTATTTATTTTTGTATTGTAGGTAGTAGCTTTATATCCTAGATCATTAATAAATTGTAGATACTTCATCATTACCATCCTGTCCAGGTTTCCTAGCTCCACATCTTCAGCTTGCAACCAATCCAGTAACTGCCTGACATTGCCCAGGTAGCTTTCTATGGTCATCTTTGAGCTTACCCTGCCTGTTTCAAAAAGATGGATCTTGAAGTCCTCCAATGTCTTTTCCATTTCTTTATCACCTCGTTTGCTAGTTTACCTTTTCATATTCACTTTTGAAATATTATCTCGTGGATTCGTACTTTTCATTCTCCTGGCATTATTTAGATTATGCAATCAATTATTTCCAGCTGGAAATCTCTTAAATATTG
>CAZWTU010000176.1:0-2678 GCA_964637035.1 uncultured Tissierellaceae bacterium | reverse complement strand
CAATAGAAAATGAACTTGGATACAAACCACATTTTGAAAAGTTATATCATTATACGCCCCGTGGTGTTTCTTATAAAAAAATGGGATTTAATTCTTATAAAGATATGTATAGTTCACTAATAAGTCAAGTTTCCAAGAATATTAAGTCTAAAATATAAAGTTATAACTAAAGAGATATTTATATTATAGGTGTTTTATATTTAATTTTAAAACACCTATAATAAAGAAATTCTAATTATTTTAATAGCATTTAAGTAATAATATACATATAAAAATTATATTAGAGATTAATATTTTAAAAAAATATAAAATAGTTAGAAGCTATGAAGAGGAATTTTAAAATAAAATTAATTGAAAATTTAAATAATTTTTATTTTAGAAAAAAACTATATCTTACCTTAAATCATGTCAGAGAATTATTCCTCTTGCTTCTTTTACAGAATAGTCTATTTATCACCGAATTCATTGTATGGTTATCCAAATAATATAATGAAAAACTGAGGCAAGTTAAATTATTATTGCACATTTTATAGTTAATTTCGTAAGTAGTATTCGGAAGATAACTATGAGATGGCGGGTGCAAAATGTTAAACAAATTTATTGAAAAAATAGGACAGGGTAAATGGACCTTAGAAATTCTGAAAAATTCATATGAGGTATTTTCTAAATATAAGAATAAAAAAAGGAAACAAAAAATATATTTGTACAGGTATGTTTATTCCCCTATATATAAGATAATTCGAGAAAGTCAACCATATAATGATGGTTATGAAGGATTAAGTTATAATGCTGCATTTAAAATAACCACTATAATTGAGGATAAATATGATTATATTGGCGAGGAGTTAATTGATATAAGCATGAATATTAAAAGAGAACTAATATATGCAGATTTGGAAACAAGGTACTATAAGGTATTTGATGAAGATAGAAGATTATATCAATATATTGAAGAAATTTATTCAAAATTAAAATATGAAATTGTAATAGCTTAATGATAGATGATGTTTTGTTAACGGGTCCAATTGCAGCAAAAGAAACACTAAGCCTACCTAATAAGATATGGTTAGTAATGAAGTCCTATCTATTCCAAATATTTTAATGGAAAAGAAGGGTGAATTTAAAAAGAAGCCTGCAATAATAGTAGCTGCAGGACGATCACTTAATGAGGAAATAGAAAACATTAGACATGTTATAGACAATGGTCTATCCTATATATTTTCAGTAGGTTCTGCCATAAATACACTTATATATCACAATATATATCCCCATGCTACAACTACCTATGATCCAACGGAAGAAAATCAGGTAGTATTTAAGAAGATAAGGGAAGACAATATAAAAGATATTCCTTTGATTTTTGGGACCAGTGTTATATTTAAAACAGTAGCAAATTATCCAGGGGAAAAATATCATATGATAGCTTCACAAGATAAAATAGTAGTGTCTAGTTGACACTACGTTAGAATATTAGGGGGTATATTTATGAATATAAAAAAAATGAGAGTTCAAAATTATAAGTCATTTTTAGATTCTGGGGAGGTACAAATTAATGAAAACCTATTTGCATTAATTGGCCAAAACAATACTGGTAAATCAGCAATAATGGATGCAATACAATGTGCATTTCCAAGTTCGAAAAAAACAGTAATACCAACAGATTACCATAAAGGAAATACAAGTGATATAATAATTGAAATATGGTTTATTAATGCTACAATGGAATACCTTGAGGATAAAATTTATGCAGACAAGGTAAAAAAACAAATGGATAAAGTCAAAAAAATGGAAACCGAATTAGAAGCAGAGGCTACGGAACCTATGAAAAATAAGGTAATTAGTGAGAAGGCTAAGATTGAACACATAAGGCAAGAAAATTATAAAAGTTGTATTGACAAATATAGAATTGAAGATGATGAGTTTTATATAAAATTAGTCGCTAAAAAAGGAAGTAATATAAGTAAAAGATTCTATTTAAATAATAACGAGGAAATAAAAGAAGTGGACTTGAAAATATTACTACCAGAGCTGAAAGTGATTCCAGCGATTAGGGATCCTAAGAATGAGAGTACGGCAGGTGCAAATTCATATTTAAAAGAACTAATACAAATGTTAGATGATGAGATACAAACTAATATAGAGATTGAAGGAAGTAATATATCCTATAAAGAATTAAATACAGTAATAGCCGATGAAACAAAAGAAAGGTGCAAGTATTTAGGAAAGGATATTACAAGTTTTTATAATAATGCTATAGGCACAAATGAATATGAGGTTATAATTGATTCAGATGTTAATATATCTAAAGGAACTACATATACAACAAAAATAAAAGATAAAAATACAGGGATAGAAAATGATATTCTAAGTTGTGGTACAGGGTATCAAAGCATAATAATATTATCAATATTAGAAACATATGTAAAAATCTCACAGAAAAATTCTTCATATATTCTATTAATAGAAGAACCCGAGGTTTATTTGCATCCAAGCTTACAAAGAAAAATGATAGATACACTGATTAATATATCAGATAGCAACCAAGTATTATTTACATCACATTCACCCATTACAGTTAGCAAACTAGCTGGTAGCCAAATTAAATTAGTAAAAAAGGTTGAAGGAGTTGCAACAATAGAAGATATAAACCCTAATATAGTAATAGATGAGTTAGGAAT
>CAZWTU010000175.1:0-2744 GCA_964637035.1 uncultured Tissierellaceae bacterium | reverse complement strand
TTATTGGTGCTTTCCACCGATAAAGGCAAACTTAGCGAAAGCTAAGGACGCAAAACTAAAGGGCCTTCCCTAAAAAGATGGCAGCCAGTTACCGAAAGGAGAGTTTTTTATGTTAAAAAAACTTAGGATTATGCTTTTGATAGGGATTATGACACTTTTGTTTTCAACAGTAGTAAATGGACAAGCTGTTAATGATTATATAGATAAATCTCAATTAAATAATGGAATAATAAAGATCAATGCTGACAGTAAAAAGAACATGGCATTAAGAATTTCCAAAGATGATGTAATTTTAGACTATATATTAAATGGAAATAATGACTTTCCTCTACAACTTGGAAATGGTAATTACAATCTTATGGTATTGGAAAATATAAACGGTAAAAAATATAAGGTTCTTCACAAAGAAACAGTAACACTAAAATTAGACAACTCAAATAAAGTATATTTACAATCCATCCAATTAATCAATTGGAACAATGAAATGGATGCAATAAAAAAAGCTAAAGAATTAACTAAAGATGCTAAAAATGACAGGGAAAAGATGGTAGCAATCTATAATCATATAATAAATAATGTAAATTATGACTATAATAAAGCAAAGATTGTTAAAGCAAACTATGTACCAGTTATAGATGAAACATTAAAATCTGGACAAGCTATATGCTATGACTACTCTTCATTATTTG
Organism: uncultured Tissierellaceae bacterium; assembly: GCA_964637035.1. Taxonomy (GTDB): domain Bacteria; phylum Bacillota; class Clostridia; order Tissierellales; family Tissierellaceae; genus CAZMMV01. Next base: position 2,055 of record CAZWTU010000175.1, on the reverse strand, counting down.
CAGCTATGCTTAGGTCAGAAGATATTCCTACAAAATTATTAATGGGTAGAAAAAATGATATAAAAGATTACCATGCATGGAATCAAGTTTATTTACAAGATGTAGATAAATGGCTTACAATAGATACAACTTATGATGCTGGTAGACAAAAAGTAAGTATGATCAAAGATGAAAGTCAATATAAAGTAGAAAAGCAATACTAAAATAAAAATTAAAAAAATATAATAAAATAAGAACCTGCGGAATATTCCACAGGTTCTTTTATGTAGCCGTGCACCCAGCGTTGCCAGTTCTGCTCCAAGCGGTACCTAGACAGTTAACTCAGACCAGGCTTCCCTGCGGCACACGAAAGGGTTCACTTATCGCTGCTTCCTTCCGGATCTGACGAGGTTCATGAGTTTTCGTTGCGCAGGACCCAATCGTCACTGCCACTTATCTAGGGCAGACCTTACAACAGAATGTCGAAACTGGGAATTCAATCCTACTGTAGCGGTTTGTAGGTTATAGGGAACCGCTAGCTCCCCATCTAGCACGACAATGGCGGAGAGAGAGGGATTCGAACCCTCGAGACGCTTTCACGTCTACCCGCTTTCCAGGCGAGCGCCTTCAGCCAACTCGGCCATCTCTCCAAAAAAGACATTTCAATCAATGCCTCATAGATTTATATTATAGCTAAAATAATCACCTATGTCAAGTAAGAAAAATTTCCAATTTTTCAAGGAGAGATTTGCTTTAGGAAAGTGGGAAAATAGGTGTAAAATTAAGTTTTATCTGATATAATATACTATATTAAAGGAATTGTAGGTGAGACTATGTACCAAGCCTTGTATAGACAATACAGGCCAAAAAACTTTCATGAAGTTTTAGGTCAAAATCATATAACAAAAACATTAGAAAACCAAATACAAAATGGTAATATTGGTCATGCCTATTTGTTTTCTGGAACCAGGGGTACAGGGAAAACATCTACGGCTAAAATATTTTCTAGGGCTGTTAATTGCCTAAATTTAGTGGATGGTAACCCTTGCAATGAATGTGAAATATGTAAGGGGATTATTAGTGGTGGCATTATGGATGTAATTGAAATGGACGCTGCTAGTAATAATAGTGTAGATGACATAAGAGACTTAAGGGAAAAGGTAATATATCCTCCATCTAGGGCCAAGTATAAGGTATATATAATAGATGAGGTTCATATGCTTTCTAAGTCTGCATTTAATGCTCTTTTAAAGACATTGGAGGAACCGCCTAAACACTTAATATTTATACTTGCTACAACTGAACCAGAAAAGTTGCCTCAGACCATATTATCCAGGTGCCAAAGATTTGACTTTAAGCGGGTTTCCATTGGCAATATACTAGAAAACATGAAAAATATTTCTAAAGAATTAGACATAGAGATAGAGGATAAGGTATTTAATCTTATAGCCAGAAGCGCTGATGGGGCCATGAGGGATGCCTTAAGTTTATTAGACCAGTGTATATCTTTTAGTGGAAACAAATTGAAATACCAAGATGCCATAAGTATACTAGGCATAACTGATTCAGATTTGATACTTAGTTTGACTGATAATATAATAGAAAAGAGATTGGAAGAAGCCCTTGGGCAAATAGACAAGATTATACAAGATGGTAAAGATATACTCCAGTTTATTAAAGACATAATTTATCATTTTAGAAATTTAATGATAGTTAAAACATCTAAAAACCCTAGGGAATTAATAGAAATTGATGAAGAAACAATGGAAGGATATTTAAAACAAGTTAAAGATATTAATCTTAATTTTATACTCAGAGCATTAGACATACTAACAAGTGCAGAAGAAAAGGCTAAATGGTCAACTCAGCCTAGGATTATATTGGAAATGGCAATTATACAAATTGTAAAGTTAGAGGAAGAATTATCCTTGGAAACGAGAATTAAAAGGCTTGAAATGGGTATAAAATCTGGAGGTCAAAGTATAAGAATAGAAGATCCTAAACCACAGATAAGAAAGCCAGAAATAAAAAGACCAGAGATAAAAAGTCAAGCAAGCATAGATGAAAAACCTAAGG
>CAZWTU010000174.1:0-2750 GCA_964637035.1 uncultured Tissierellaceae bacterium | reverse complement strand
GTCTATATAAATACTTAGGAATAGGATAATAATTTAAGGTATCTAGCTTAGGATACATTAGTTGCACATCATTTTTGCTATGCCACTTAATTTAATAAAACAATAAATCTTAGCGGTTCAGACCTAAAAATCTGGGTCGCTTTTTTTATTTCCCCTAGATTAGATGGATTCTATAGGATGGACCTTTATTATTTCTTATCCCATATATTAAGATACCTTAAATGAAATGCGAAAAGATGGAGATAGTATAGCTCTATTATATCATGCTACAGGGGAGCGTGTCATAATAGTGACAGGGTGCATAAATGCTTTAGTATCAAGGGTTTCAGGAACCTTTATTAAAAATAATTCATGCATTGCTTAGGGTAATTAGGTATAATTGTTGTAAGCAGTGCATGAGAAAGGAGTTTTGTCCTTTTAAATAAATTAAAGAAAAAATAGTTGTATCATAATATTTAAGTTATTATAAATATAAAGGTATTAAAATAGTGCTATGTAATCTAGGGGGTGATAATCTATGGAAGGAAATAAAAATTATAGACTTAGGGCATTAATTTTAAATCCCATAACATTGATTATTTATGGGATAACTTGTTATTTCGTATACTCACTACTTCAATATGGAGGTGTGAAAAGAAGGGTCCCGTATATATTAGCAGGTTCAACAATATTAATTGTTTGGTCTATTGGATGTATTTTTAAATATAGAAACAAAAATAACAAGCCCCATAATAATAACAGATACTTAAAGGTATGGTATTTTATTGGAGTATTTATATTTATTTCAACTACAATAGTAACAGGGATAAATCTATATAAAAGTAGTACCAACTTTAATGGCAAATTAGCATGGCTTATTCATGACTATAAACATAAAAGAAAAATAAAACTGACAAACAATAATATTTACGATACCAGATTAGAGGGTGTTTTTAATGATATTAAGAAAAAGATAGATTTACCAGATGAATTATATCTTGCCAATGAATTTCGGTTAAGATTTAATAAAGATGGAGATATAGAGCAAATATATTGCTATATGTATGGAGAAAATCACAAAGGTAAAATAGAGAGTTTTTTAGTTTCTTATAATAAAATTAAATCAAAAGATATTGTTGTATATCTGGATGGTTATGTGGAGGCAGATTTCAAAGAAGAAATGAGACTAAAACCTTTCATAGACATAATGGAATGGATTTCATTAGAAGAAATCGTCCAGGATTGGAATGAAGAAGGTTACGAACTTTTATATGCAGGAACTAGAAATTGGGGATATAATACAGATGGAATAATATATATTAATAAAAATCTAGCGACAGGGCAGATAGAGATTGATGAAGATAAATATCCTGAAGAGGAGATAATAGGATATACATTATCAATATATGTTCCAGATAAGGAAGATGTAATAACTCCTATACGTTATATACACAATGGACTTAAGGTAACATCCATAGAAGAGGATGAAAGATCAGAACAATGGGATGTAGGATATAACAATAAAGATGGAGAAGAGACTTATTTTTTAAATAAAAGGCTTGGATATCAGCTAAAAGTGGTTGATGCAGCTCTAGGAAGCCGATTTTATGCCTTATTTCAAACTCAAGATGGGGGGGAAACATGGCAAACTATGAACCCAGATCCATTTTTAAATAATACAGGTGTATCTAGTGGAATTACATTCATCAATGAAGAGTTAGGGTTTATAGGATTATCTCATAGTGGTGGGGATTATGGAGAATTATATAGGACTGAAGACGGTGGAATTTCCTTTGAGAAGGTAATGCTACCAGAAATTGAAGTAGAATTAAATGACCAGGAAACCTATACTCCCTTTGACTTCCCAGAAATGCCCTATGAAGAAGATGGAAGATTAATATTGTTAGTAGGGCAGGGGCAAGATGGGGATTATAATAGTGGGATTAAGGCTATATATGAATCTACAGATAATGGAAGAACATTTATATATAGGTAATATCATGTAAGACTCTAGATTGCCAGCCAAGAGATATATTAAAATATAAACAGGATATTTAAATAATAAAATCATTGCTGGTGTGGCATAATTATGGTACGATAATACCACGAAGGGAGTTGAAAATTATGCTACAAATTATTCCAATCAGGGATTTAAAAAACACAAGTGAAATATCACAAATGTGTAAAGAATCTAATGAACCTATTTATATTACTAAAAATGGCTACGGTGATATGGTTATTATGAGCATGGAAGTATATAAAGAAAAAATGTTTATGCTTGATGTATATGACAAGCTTATGGCTGCTGAGGAAGAAATAAAATCTGGAAAGACCCTTGATGCTGAATCTTCAATAAGAAGTATAAGAGAAAAATATAATGTATAAAATAAATGTATCAGAGTTAGCCCATCATGATTTAGATAGAATTGTATCCTATATCACAGTTAATCTTGCCAGCCCAATGGCTGCAACAAATTTTCTTGACCAAGTAGAAAAGTGCTATAATCATTTGAAGCACACTCCCTATATGTATGCAAAATGTCAAAATAACCGGCTTGAAAAAGAAGGCTATCGTAAAATTCCTATAAAGAATTATATACTTGTCTATAAAATTATGGAAGAAGATAAAACAGTAAATATCTTACGGTTCTTCTACGGAGCACAGGATTATTTAAAGTTAATATAACATAAGAGTAATAGTCAATTAGTTCAATAAAACAACAAATCTTACAGGCTCAGATTATTTAATCTGGGCCTTGTTTTGCCACAGG
>CAZWTU010000173.1:0-2782 GCA_964637035.1 uncultured Tissierellaceae bacterium | reverse complement strand
TAGGGGGTTTTTTAATGGAAAAATTAATCATTACTGCTGCAATTTCTGGAGCAGAAGTTACTAAGGAACATAATCCAAATATTCCTTATACAGTAGAGGAAATTGGTAGAGAAGCGGAATCAGCTTATAAGGCCGGGGCAAGTATTATCCACCTTCATGTAAGGGAAGATGATGGTACTCCAACACAAGATAAAGCTAGATTTAAGGCATGTATGGATGAAATATTAAAACGTTGTCCAGATGTAATTATTCAACCTTCAACAGGTGGGGCAGTTGGTATGACTGATGAAGAAAGGCTACAACCAACAGAATTAGGTCCAGAAATGGCAACTTTAGACTGTGGTACTCTAAATTTTGGTGGAGATGAAGTTTTTACAAACACAGAAAATACTATTAAAAACTTTGGTCGCCTTATGATTGAAAGAGGAGTTAAGCCAGAGATTGAAGTATTTGACAAGGGTATGATAGACTATGCTATAGCATTTGAAAAGCAAGGATTTATCCAAAAGCCAATGCACTTTGATTTTGTATTGGGAGTTCAAATGACAGCAACTGCAAGGGACTTAGCATTTATGGTAGACTCTATACCAGCGGGTTCTACTTGGACTGTAGCAGGAACTGGTAGATACGAAATGCCAATGGCAATGATAGGTATGGCAATGGGTGGACATGTTAGGGTTGGTTTTGAAGATAATATTTACCTATCAAGGGGAGTATTAGCTAAATCTAATGGAGAATTAGTTGAAAAGGTAGTAGAAATGGCTAAATTATTAGGTAGAGAAATAGCAAGTCCAGATGAAGCAAGGGAAATACTAGGTTTAAAAAAGAAATAAAACATAAAAAACATATAGAAACATGTGGGACATATAAAACTCTTACTATTAATGGTGGGAGTTTTTATATTTCAATTGTAAATCAAGGGTTTTTAACTTTATTATAGCTTTAAACCTATATAATAATACTGAAATCTGATATAATGGTATATAATAATAAAAAGTGGAGGGATTGTTGTGTTAGTAACGGGAAAAGAAATACTATTAGATGCCCAGAAAAATGGGTACGCTGTTGGAGCTTTTAATGTAAACAATATGGAAATTGTACAGGCAATCATAGAGGCAGCGGAGGAAACAAATTCGCCAGTTATATTGCAGGCTAGCCAGGGTGGAATAAGTTATGCTGGAGTTGAATATATTGCTGCTTTGGGAAAATTAGCTGGAAGAAATGCCAAGGTACCAGTTGTACTTCACTTAGACCATGGTACGGATTTTAAACAGATAATTCAGTGTATTAGACATGGCTTTACTTCTGTAATGATTGATGCTTCCCAGTATCCATTGGAAGAAAACATTGCAATTACTAAGGAAATTGTAAAGATTGCCCATGCAGCAGGAGTAAGTGTAGAAGCAGAATTAGGCAAGATTGGTGGAACAGAAGATGATATAATCGTTGATGAAAAGGATGCAACTTTCACTGATCCAAAGGAAGCCAAAAGATTTGTTGATGAAACAGGAGTAGATTTCTTAGCTATAGCTGTTGGTACTGCTCATGGAGTATATAAGGGTGAACCAAAGTTGGATTATGAAAGAATAAAAGCTATTCGTGAAATAATAGATGTACCCTTAGTCCTACATGGATCTTCAGGAGTTCCAGAAGAAGCTATTAGAAAGGCAGTTCCTCTAGGAATATCTAAAATAAACATAGACACAGATTTAAGAATAAAATTTGCAGAGGGTGTAAAAGAACTTCTTGCAGAAAATCCAGATGAAATAGACCCAAGAAAAATTCTAAAGCCAGCTAAGGCTAAAATGAAAGAAAAAATCAAAGAAAAGATGGAAATATTCGGATCAGCAGGTCAAGCCAAATAAATAAAATAGATTCTTGCTTAGACTCATGATAACAATACAGAAAATCTTTGTCATTCAGAGCGGAGCGAAGAATCTAGTTTTTTCGATACATTTAAGATCCCTCGTTTTACTCGGGATGACAGATAAGCGACTTTTTCACCAGTCTCTATATGTCACAAGCTCAGGATAGCGAAATTTAATGGATAATAATTATAAAGATAATTAATAGTGGGGAGGCCTTGCCTCCCTAAAGGAGGTAAAATATGAAACTGTTTATTGATACAGCAAACGTAGATGAAATTAAAGAAATAAATGATTGGGGAGTTATATGCGGAGTAACTACTAATCCTAGCTTAATTGCAAAGGAAGGTAGAGATTTCAAGCAAGTAGTTAAGGAAATAACGGAAATAGTAGATGGACCTATTAGTGCAGAAGTAGTTTCCCTAGATTCAGAGGGAATGGTAAAGGAAGCAAGAGAATTAGATAAAATACATGAAAACATAATTATTAAGGTTCCTATGACTAAGGAAGGTCTAAAAGCTGTAAAGATAATGGCAAGTGAAGGAATCAAGACAAATGTTACTTTGATATTTTCAGCAAACCAGGCACTTTTAGCAGCTAGAGCTGGAGCATCTTATGTAAGTCCTTTTGTAGGCAGACTAGATGATATTAGTAATGAAGGAATGTATGTAGTGGAAGACATAGCTGAAGTATTTGCAATCCATGATATAGACTGTGAAATAATTTCAGCAAGTATAAGAAGTCCTATGCATGTATTGGATTCAGCTAAAGCTGGGGCTCACATAGGAACTATACCATATAAGGTATTCCATCAAATGTTAAGTCATCCTTTAACAGATATAGGAATAGAAAAGTTTTTAAAGGATTGGGAAAGTGTAGAAACTAAGTAATCTAGTATTAATGTAAAATTAATGTAA
>CAZWTU010000172.1:0-2798 GCA_964637035.1 uncultured Tissierellaceae bacterium | reverse complement strand
ACATTTCTTTTGTCCAGTTTCTTGGTACTAGCAAAGCTATTATTGTAAATAGTTCAAGTCTTCCTAGTAGCATAAGGAAAGATAAAAAGACCTTGGTGATTTGACTATATAGATTGAAAGTTCGTGTTGGTCCTACACCTGCAAGACCTGGCCCTATATTTCCTAGGGTAGCCGCTACTGAACTAGAAGCAGTAACCAAATCTACACCTTCTAAGGATATTAATATGGTAGAAACTACAAACAAAATAACATATAAGCCTAAAAAACTATTTATACTAGCTATGGTTTCGGAAGGTATTACTTTATCATTTATCTTAACAGGTATAACTGCTCTAGGGTGAAATATTTTTAATACTTCTCTCTTTATAAGCTTTATTACAACTAATATTCTAATAACCTTCATACCTCCAGCAGTAGAACCTGCACTTCCTCCTATAAACATAAGTAGAAATAATATTGCCTTACTAAAAGTAGGCCATAAATCAAAGTCAGCAGTAGAAAAACCAGTGGTAGTAATAATTGATGTTACTTGGAAAAATGAATCCTTAAGTGATTCTAGAATACTTGGATAAGAGGTAAAGTATAAATTTAAAGTAATGGCAACTATAGCTACTATTATTATAGATAAATAAAGTTTCAATTCTTCATTTTTTAGGCTATCCCTAAACTTTCCTTTAAATATTGAATAATATATGGAGAAATTAATACCTGAAAATAGCATAAAAAATCCAATTACAAGAGTAATATATGTACTATTATATGCCCCTACACTGGCATTTTTCGTTGCAAACCCTCCGGTACCCACCGTAGCAAAAGCATATACAAAGCTATCAAATAAGGACATGCCCCCAAGCTTAAGTAATATTACTTCCAATAAGGTAATGGAAATATAAGTTATATAAAGTATCTTTGCAGTATCTTTTATCTTTGGGGCCATTTTACTAGTAATAGGCCCTGGACTTTCTGCCTTTAGTATTTGAAATCCCCCTATACCTAATGCTGGAAGTAAAGCTAGGGTAAATACAAGTATACCCATGCCCCCTATCCAGTGAGTCATGGATCTCCAAAATAATATACCTAAGGGTAATGCTTCAACATTATTTATTAATGTAGCCCCAGTAGTTGTAAAACCCGAAACGGTTTCAAAAAAACCATCTATATATGTTGGAACACTATTAGATAAATATAATGGTAGTGCTCCAAGAATGGATATTGCAATCCAACCTAAACTCACTATGGTTAAACCTTCCTTAACTCCTATCTTCTTATCGGAAACTTTCCTTCTATTTAAAAGTAAACCTATGAATCCAGTTATGAGTATGGTTATTAAAAATGGTATCCTATCCATACCTCCTGTATTTATTGCAATAAATAGGGAAGGCAGCATAAGTATTGATTCAATTGCTAAAATACTACCTAGTACCTTTAGTACGATTCCATAATTCACTTAGTACTCCCCCCTTACCTGGTTTGAAAAACATCTTTAAATCCTGTAGATCCTCTGTTAAAGAAAATACTACTATTCTATCTCCTCCATGAAGTACTGTGTCTCCCTTAGGTATAATGACCTTATCACCTCTTACCAGGGCACCTATGATTATCCCCCTAGGTAATTTAAGTTCTTTTAAAGTCTTACCTATTATAGGAAGGTCTTTACCAAGAATTATCTCTGTAACCTCTCCATTACCACCTATTAACATAGATACGGAAACTATTTTTCCTCCACGTACAAATTTCAAAATATTACTTGCTGTTATATATACAGGGTTTAATGCTGCATCTATCCCTAGTCTATCAATTATCTTAGTGTAATTTTCCCTACTAATCTTAGATATGGTCTTGGCTACTCCTGATTGCTTAGCCATAAGTCCCATTAATAGATTTGCCTCATCATATCCAGTTACACCTACAAAGGCATCCATAGATGAGATCTTTTCCTCTTCTAGGAGATTTATATCTGTTCCATCTCCATGAATAACTAAAACATTGTTTAATTTTTCAGTAAGTTCTTCACATCTTCTTTTGTTTTGTTCAATTATTGTAACAAATATATTTGACCTAACTAACTCCTTAGCTAAATAAAATCCTATATTACTGCCTCCAAGGATCATGACTCTTTTTATTTGCCTTTTACTTATGTCCCTAGTAAATCTATTGTTTAAATTCCTTATATCCTCTTTCTTTCCTATAACATGTATTATATCTTTTTCCTCTAGGACTGTAGATCCATCCGGTATAATAATTATTCCATTTCTTGATATAGCTGTGATTAAAAGATTATCAAAGTTTTCTAATTCCATTAACTTTTTACCCAGAAATTCTACCATGCTTTCAATATTAAAATCAATCATTTGAACCTTACCCTTTACAAAATCACCAGAGTAAAAGCTATAGTTTTTTAATAAATATTTCTCCATAGACTGTGCCGTAGCTAAATCTGGATTTATTATATGGTCTATCCCCATTTTATCTTTTATAAAATCTAATTGTTTCATGTATTCAGGATTTCTTATTCTAGCTATTGTTTTATGACACCCTAATTGCTTTGCTAGTGAACAAATCAGGGTATTTGTTTCATCACTATCAGTAGCTGCTACAAGTAAATCATAGGTCTCTATATTCAATTCCCTAAGTATACTTATTTCTATTCCATTTGCCATTACGGTTAAAACGTCTAAATGCTCATTTACAGAATCTAAGACTTTTTGATTGCTGTCTATAACAGTAACATCTATTTCTTCATTTACCATTGATTCTGCTAATTTATATCCAAGTTTTCCTATACCTACGATTATAAC
>CAZWTU010000171.1:0-2806 GCA_964637035.1 uncultured Tissierellaceae bacterium | reverse complement strand
CTGAAAATGTTATATTTACAAAAAATGTAACAGAAAGTATGAATGTACTGATAAAAGGTTTATTAAAAGAAGGAGACCATGTTATAATATCATCAATGGAACATAACGCAGTTATGAGGCCCTTAAATTCCCTAGGAAATAAAGTTGAATATACTAGGGTTAAATGTAATAAATTAGGACAATTGGAAATTGAAGATGTGGTAAATTCAATTCAAGCAAATACTAAAGCTATAATAATGACCCATGCTTCCAATGTCTGTGGTAGTATTCTAGATTTAGAAAAAGTAGGAGAAATATGTAAAGAATACGGTTTATTCTTTATAATAGATAGCGCTCAGACAGCAGGGTTTTTAGATATTGATTTTCAAAAATTAAATGCGGATGCCATTGGTTTTACAGGCCATAAAAGTCTATTAGGCCCCCAAGGTATAGGTGGATTTGTAGTTAATGATAGGATTGTTAATGAAATGGATACTCTTATTGAAGGCGGTACTGGAAGCTTGTCCGATACTGAGATACAGCCAGACCATATGCCTGATAAATTTGAAGCAGGAACTTTAAATATTCCTGGTATTTACGGATTACATACATCATTGAAGTATCTATTGGATTATGGGGTGAAAAATATTAGGGACAGGGAAATCCATCTTACCCACAAGTTTTTAGAAAGCTTACTTAATATGGGGGGGATTAATCTTGTTGGCATGAAAACATCTAAAGGCAGAACTGGGGTAGTGTCTATTGATTTTATTAATGATGACAATGGTGTAGTTGCCCATGAATTAAGTAAAAAATATGGTATTATGACTAGAAGTGGCTTACACTGTGCACCATCAGCCCATAAATCTTTAGGTACTTTTCCCCAAGGAACAGTTAGATTTTCTTTAAGCCATTTTACCAGTTTAGAAGAAATAGAATATACAATAGATTGTATCAAGAAAATACTTAAGAAATAATATATTTCATACATTGAGTAAAGGGGGTCACGTTTTGGAGTTTAATCAATTGGAAAGTTTTTTAAAAGTTGTTAAATATAAGAGCTTTTCAAGGGCAGCTAAAGAACTGTATTTAACACAACCTACTATTAGTAATAATATTCAAAACTTGGAAAAGGAATTAAATACCATTCTCTTAGACAGGAAGAGTAAGGCCATAAGCTTAACGGATTCTGGCAAGGTCTTCTATAAATATGCTGTGGAACTGATTAATATTAGAGACCAAGCCAAGTCAAATATTCTGGATCATTCTGATAATATACAAGGTGAAATCGAAATAAATTCCAGTTCTATTCCCCAGCAATATGTTTTACCCTACATAATTAAAGATTTTATAAAACTATATCCAGGTGTTTCTTTTTCTGTAACTAATAAAAATTCCAAAGATATAGTGGATGATATTCTTGAAGGTAAAGAAAATTTTGGCATAGTAGGTGGCAAATATTCTTCTAGAATGTTAGAATATGTAAACTTCTATGAAGATGAACTTGTTTTAGCTGTAGCTAACACTGATAATTATCCTATGTCTATTGTGGCACCTGTAGATTTGGATCTATTATTTGGGGAAAAATTTATCTTTAGAAATGAAGGTTCAGGAACAAGATTACTAGTTGAGAAAGGCCTATCAGCCCAAGGTGTAAGTTTAGATGACTTAAATATAATATCCTTGATTGATAGTAATGAAATGATTAAAAAGATGGTTGAATTAGAATTAGGTGTTAGTTTTATTTCTAACCTATCCATAAAAAATGAGGTTGATTTAGAATTGATTAAAGCCCTAAGAATCAAGGGTTTAAATTTGAAACGTGACTTTTATTTTGTTCGCCATAAAAATAGGACCCTATCCCCCCTAGTGGAAAGCTTTAAAAACTTTTTAATTCAGTGGCCTGGTATATGATTTCATTTGAATATAGACAAAAGACTTAAAACCCTAATTCCATTTAAGAAGAATCAGGGTTTTTATATCTTGATTGTTTTTTATTTAGTGATGTATTTAATTGCTTGTTGGTACAAATGGTATTATCTTTGAAGCTAAGTTTGATATAGGCATTGATTGAAGGACTATTTTACCTGGCCCTGTTAGCTTTACTAGGAATAAACCCTCTCCCCCAAAGAATACATTTTTCATACCCTTAATGGTCTTTATTTCGTATGCTACTGATTCTTCAAATAGAAAGACATGCCCCTGGTCAACTAACATAACTTCACCAGGTCCTAAATTATATTCAGTTAAAGAGCCATCTGCCTCTAAAAACAATTCTCCATGGCCTGAAAGTTTTTGCAGTATAAATCCTTCTCCACCTAGAAATCCCGATGAAAACTTTTTAGTAAATATACTTTTTAATTCCACAGTCTTTTCTGATGCTAGATAAGCAGTCTTTTGGGCAATTATGGTCTGGCCTTCCATTTTAATGTTCAATATTGTCCCTGGTAGTGATGAGGCAAAGGTTATTTCTTGATCATTTTTTGTAGCAGTATAATGGCTCAAAAACAAACTTTCTCCGGCAAACATTCTACCAATACCTTTTCTTATTCCTCCACCAGTTGTTAATTCAACTTCAATGTCTTCTGTCATCCATGACATTGCTCCTGCAGTGGTTTGTATTGTTTCACCACTGTTTAATTTACATCTAAGTACTGGGTAATCCCCTTCAATTAAAAATTCCATACGACTTAACCCCCTAAATATAATATTTCACTCTTAAAAATAATAATCCTCCCTACATAATTATGTTTTTGCTAGTTATATATAACTTATAATTTTTATTATACCACTATTCTATGCTAAAAACCTAGCCACATAGACTAGG
>CAZWTU010000170.1:0-2824 GCA_964637035.1 uncultured Tissierellaceae bacterium | reverse complement strand
CAAATTGACCAATTAAATATTCATATGCATCCCCTAAAATATCTCCTTTTTGAAGTGAAACCATATTCAAATCTGCAAAAAGCATAATTAAAGCTTGTATATTCTTACTTCTTTCATTTAAATTACTACCTAAAGCAGTATCAGTCAGGTCTATTGTAGAGCTTGAAAATAAGCCTTTAAAATCATCATTTCCTGATTCTATAGCTACAGTTCGCTCAAAATTATGTAAGCTATCTGTTACCTTTTGTACTTCAAAATCACCAGAATTAATATCCATTATCCAAGTTTGATAAAGGTAGTCTGGAAGCACATAATATCCTAATACATTTTGTAGGGTCTTATCCAATGTTTCTCCGTAACTTTCTCTTGCCTTCTTATATTCTTCTACTAATTCTTCTTCTGTTACTTTTCCTAGACCTGCTGAAATTTTAAATGCATCTAAAGTTTTATCACTTAAAAACTTATAGAACATTAATCCTAGCATATAATCTTTGTATCGGCTTGCATCCATTGAGCCTCTTAATTCATTGGCCCCATCCCATAAGCGTCTTTTAATTTCCTCTGATGTAATCATATTTTCTCTCCTTAAATGAATAATTATAAATATTTTATTTCATTAATTTTTATCTTTATTTAATAAACCAATGTTATTTATTTCTTTGATATTAACTATTTACTTTAAAATTATAAAGTCTACCTAAATATATATATATTACAATTTTATTATATCATATAAGCTTTTATTAGCAATAAATGTAAATATATTCCATACAAAAAAGGCACCTGATAGTCTAATATCTAGTACCTTTTCTCCAGCTTTATTTTCTCCACTTTTCCAATTCTTTCACTAATTTATACACCGTTGTACAAGATTCCCAATCTGAAGGTTGTCCACCTTCTTTTTTAAAAGTTTGATGAATGACCTTTGCATTACTTGCTGCAAAGTCCATTTTATCTCTTAATTCCTCATAAATGTTATCTTCTGCCTTATGATATGGTTTTTTCATATGTTTTTCTAGAATTTTAGAGTAGTCTTTTCTATTTATGTGCCTATTTGCCTTTTCATAATGTAAAATAAACCAATATTCAAATGCTTGATTTGAATAAGCAATATTAATACCCTCCCTATCCCCCTTCATTATAGCATTATTAAAATCAGTGAATTCATCTTTATCAAAAACACACCAAACTTGTATGAAGTTTTCTTCTTTTGATAATTTCTTTGCATGTTCAACCATCAAAGTTGGATTCTGTGGCTTTGTAATAGCTTTAATCCTTATTTCTCCAAGCTCAAGATTAAAAGCTTTAAAATATTTTTCTTCAGTTTCTCCACAGCAAACTATTAAAATTACATTATTTTCCCTTCTTTTAACTCTATTATTTCTCTTATATTTACCCCTTCTAGCCATCTACACCACTCCTTTTCATACTAGGAATGGCGCCATATACTCCCAATAAATATTTTTTGAGTTTTAAATCATCCTTCCTCACATCTTTAAAATCATCTAAACAATATAACTCACTTTCACCATATTTATCTTTTTGAATGAACCATACCTGATCTCTTCTTATTTCTTCATCTAATAATAATATATTGTGGGTATTACAGATTAATTGACCATTTTTTGGATTTCTATCTATAGAATTAAAAAGTCCTAATATATATGTTACAATTCCAGAATGTAATCTAGAATCAATCTCATCAATTATTAAAATTTTTCCTCCTTCTAAAGTATCAAGGATTGGTCCTAGTATTTCAAATAATTTAATAGTACCTTTTGATTGATACTTTTCAAAAGGTAATTCAATATCACTTACCTTGTTTTTATCATTATCATAAATATAATGATTAGTATTTAAATCAAAAGACCTACGCTTAACATTTATATCTACTTTTATATTCTCTGGAATATTTTCATTAAAACTTTTTAAATGATCATTATTAACATCTAAATCTTCTAATTTATAAGTAAAATCCTGAATACCTAAGTCAGCTATCTTTAATTGTTCTAATATTTTATTTTTATTTTTATTACTATTTTCCATATACTCTAATGTTAAAGCTGGGGTATTAAAGTTTCCTCCTAAAATATATAAATTAGAAAACCATTCTGATATATCTTCAGTGATTTGTATGTTAAACATTGTAGCTGCTGTTAGGAAAAGGGAGTCTTTCCTTGTAAA
Organism: uncultured Tissierellaceae bacterium; assembly: GCA_964637035.1. Lineage (GTDB taxonomy): Bacteria > Bacillota > Clostridia > Tissierellales > Tissierellaceae > CAZMMV01. Next base: position 640 of record CAZWTU010000170.1, on the reverse strand, counting down.
ATCTTTAATCTTTTCTGCTTTTTTCATTTCTCCATATAGTTTTATATCCTTCCAATCTGGAGAGTTTCTTTTAAATAGTAATGACCTTCTTTTTATCTTTCTATATAGCCATTCCTCTACAATTTCTTCATTTAAAATACTAAACCCATACTCATAAATAATACCAGATTGAATAAAAGAAACTTCAAACATAGTTTCTTCTAAATTTGATTTATCATAAAATTTGAAAGTATCATTTTTCTTTAGCATATTTTTATCTATAACACTTCTAAAAACCATCTGTTGCATAAATTTTAAGGCTTTAATCCAATTTGTTTTCCCACTTCCATTTGGACCGTAAATTAATGCACTCTTTAATAATCTTTCATTCCCATATTCAAAACTATTAGTTTCTATATATTCAGTTCCTTTAGAAGCTAACATAGAAAATACTGTTTCTTGTCTAAAGGATGCAAAGTTCTTAAAACTAAATCCGATTAACATACATATCACCCTTTTATATCATATTTATAGTATTATTTACTATAATATTATATATATACCTCTTTATCAATACATATAACACCTATTTGTGATTTTTCTTCAAAATCTTAGGTTAAGATGGCTATCTTTTTGTCTTTAAGCTACTTATTAAAGATTC
>CAZWTU010000169.1:0-2846 GCA_964637035.1 uncultured Tissierellaceae bacterium | reverse complement strand
CTGTTGTCAGCATTAGGATATTCTTTCTTTATAATATTATTGATATCATTTTGGGATAATAAAATTATAGAAACACCTCCATGAACTAATGTTCTAATGATATTATAGCATATTTCTGCTAAAATAAGTAATTACTTTAGTAAAAATATGCATACTTGCTAACTGTTATTCGTAAGTAAGACTGAAAGGTAGCAGGGGTTAGCTTATAATTCCAAATACCTATACTAAAAATAAGGAGGTGATATAATATTTTAAAATATCAGCATGGGAGGTGAGGAAATGTTATTGTTAAATGTGGAGGAGGTTACCAAAAGAATTGAATTACAGTTGAATGGTAGAATTCATGAAATTAGGGCAGAAATAGTAGAAGATCAATATGGGAATGAGTTCTGTGTGCCTTTGCATTATAAGGTGGCTATTTATCAAAATAACTATAAAGAATTGAGGTATAAAAGAATTAGGATTACAGAATTAAGTTCTAGGGAATACAAAATTATCTTAAGGGATTATAAGGAAAAGGATCTTCAAATATTAAATTAGAACCTCATTTAAAGCATTCTAATAAGATAATAGAATAAGAAATTGTTATAAATAGTAACTATCAAAATAGGGTATGAATAAAATAGGCTCTAAAGTACCAGGGGAAAATTTAAGTAACTTTAAATTACAGCCTGGGTATAGATTAAAATTTATAATTTGTTGCTGGGTTAAGTCGAGATATTGATTGTAATAGTTAGGATGATATAATGACAGAACAGGATTAGGTAAAAATGTTTTATAGGAAATTTTTTAATGTGAAAAAGTCTTGTATAGAAGTTAAATTATAGGGCATATATCTAATATTATGCTTGTCATTAACTTATTATCTTATAAAAAATAAAACCTTTAGAATAGAGGTGATAAAATGAACTTTAATAAAAGAAGTGGATATTCTGCACCTGTAAAGTTTACTAATAATTGTGTAGATAATCCGAAACAACTATCAGGAACAGCAGCAGAGATAACTTTAAAATCGGCATTGGGAAATGATAATGATAATGGTGATAATGTATTACAAAAAGCTAAAAAGAGTTGTATGAATGTAGAATTGAATCCCGCTGTTAAAGATTCACAAGGTAATATATTAGCAACAATAGTTGAATATAAGAATAAATAAACAGGTTTATAAAAGTAGGAATATGGATAAATATAACTTTATATTTACATTTGCTAGGCTATACATTCTGTAATAAAAAAGATTAAAATAATGGAATTGCACCCATTATTTTAATCTTTTTTATATTCAACCAAATCTATTTGCTAAAGATACACAAAATAGTATATTATCTAATTATTAGTCGAATCTTGCCGATAATATATAGAGAGTAAAGAATGGGGGTTTTATTGTGAAAATTTATGTAGAAAATCAGACTTTAGAATATGAAAACAAAGTAGATCAGATTGATAATATTTTAAGTGAAATAGATGAGATAATCACAAAAGAATTTAAAACATTAAGCCATATGGTCATAGATAACTTTGAAGTATATGAGGATTATTATGACTATTTTTTAGATAATATTAGAGTAATAGAAAAAGTAGAAGTTATATCCCTGACATATAAGGAACTAGTAGATGATATTTTAATATCTAAAATAGACTATTTAGAAAACACACCAAGTAAAATAGAAGAACTAGCCAATACCTTTTACAAGGTTCCAGATAAAGAATCATGGGAGAACTTGACCGATTTATTAGGTGCTGTGGGCTGGGTAATCAATACATTCTCATCAATAGATCAAGATCCTAGATTAAAAGATTCAGTATCAAACTATGAAGATTGGAATCTTTATGCAAAGGAAGTATTTGCATTACAGGAGATATTAGGAGAATTTGAAGGAGCATTAGCAAATAATGACTCTATTCTAATAGGAGACATACTATCATATGAAATTCTACCAAATTTTAAAGATATGGTGAAAAGATTAAGAAAATTAGTAAGCAGGGAGGAAAACTTAAATGATCTTAATTGATAATATAAATTATTTAAGAGAAAAATATCCTGCTATAAGGGAGACCTTAAGACCATTAGAGGATAAGGAAAATGAATTATTTGATATTGAAGATACAAGAAAAGGTGATAAAACCCTTGTATTAAAAAAAGATGATAAACAGATCTACTTTCATAGTAAATATGACCCTATAAGGGAAGCGGAGACAATAATTGAACAATACAAGGATTTAGATGATGATGCAAATGTTATCTTCTATGGAACTGGCCTAGGATACCATATAGACTTATTTACTAAGATTAAACCAAAGAATAAGTTTTATATATTTGAGCCTATAGCAGAGTTGATGCAAGCATTTTTATCTATTAGAAACCTAAAAAGAACCACATATAATAACCTAATGGGTTTAAGCGTTGGTCTCGAAGGTATGGATGATGATATAAGTAATTTTATAGAATTAAATAGAGATGATACTGTAATAATAGAATTACCATCACATAAACAAAACTTTTCAGAGGAACATAAAAAGTTTGTAGAAATATTTTTAAACATAGTAAAAGGTAGAAGAAGTAGTATGGCTACAGATTATTCATTTCAAAGGCGATGGATAATAAATAGTATGAAGAATTTCAAGGAAGTATTATCTACCCCAAACATATTGATAGAAAAGAAAGGTGAATTTAAAGGTAAACCAGCAATATTAGTGGCAGCAGGACCATCTCTTAATGAAGAAATAGAGAATATAAGATATATTAAAGAAAATAAACTTGCTTATATATTTAGTGTAGGTTCAGCTATAAATACTTTAATACATCATGGTATACATCCAGATGCAGCAGCTACCTATGACCCGAC
>CAZWTU010000168.1:0-2870 GCA_964637035.1 uncultured Tissierellaceae bacterium | reverse complement strand
GGATTGGGAAAGTGTAGAAACTAAGTAATCTAGTATTAATGTAAAATTAATGTAAAGTTAATGTAAGATTAAAGTAAAATTGAAATTAGGAGTTGTTAAGATGGACAGGAATTTACCATTAAACTTGGCCAGAGTAACAGAGGCAGCAGCTTTGGCCAGTGCTAAGCACTTAGGTAGAGGGGATAAAAATCTTGCAGATCAAGCTGCTGTAGATGCCATGAGGCGTATGTTTGATACTGTAAATATAGATGGTACTGTAGTAATAGGTGAAGGTGAAATGGATGAAGCACCTATGTTATATATTGGAGAACAAATAGGCAGGGCTGGGGAAAATAGTCTAAAGGTAGACATAGCTGTAGATCCTCTAGATGGAACAACCTCAGTAGCTAATGGATTACCTAACGGTATATCTGTTTTAGCTGTTTCTCCTAGGGGGTCCATGCTTCATGCTCCAGATACTTATATGAATAAAATAGCAGTAGGTCCAAGAGCTAAGGGACATGTAAATATAAATGCTTCTGTAGAAGATAATATTAAGAATGTTGCTAAGGCTTTGAAAAAAGATATATCTGAGGTAACTGTTATTGTTTTAGATAGACCTAGACATGATGAACTGGTTGCAGAAATCAGAAGAGTAGGTGCAAGGATAAAAATGATTTCAGACGGAGATATACTAGGTGCACTTTCCACTTGTTTTGATTATTCAGGTGTAGATATCTTAATGGGAATTGGTGGAGCCCCAGAGGGTGTTCTCTCAGCAGCTGCATTAAAATGTATAGGTGGAGAAATTCAAGGGGTTTTAAACCCTATTAATGATGAACACAGAAAGAGATGCGAAGAAATGGGCGCAGACTGTGAAAAAGTATATAAGACTGATGACTTAGTTATGGGTGATGAAGTGATTTTTGCAGCAACTGGTGTATCCTATGGGGAACTTTTAGAAGGTGTAAAATATAATGAAAACAATATGGCAAGTACCCATTCACTAGTTCTTAGAGCTGAAACAGGCACAATAAGATTTATAAAATCAACCCATAAACTAGATAAGAAACCAGAGTATGCTAAATAATGAAAATAGGGCAAGGCCCTTTAGGAGGGTTTTATATTGAAGGAAAATGAAAATGAATTATCGAAGAAGACTTTAGTAGACTTACGAGAAATAGCTAAATCTTTAGATATACCCAGTCCTTATAAATATAAGAAGGGTGAATTAATAAAGGCAATTGTAAGTGGGAAGTCTCCAGAAAAGGATAGTGTTAGAGAATATGATGTAGATGAAGATGGTAATCCTCAGTTAAATTTGGAGGATATACAAGGGGATGATGTACCTAATAGGATATCAGAGGAACTTGAAAACATGGATACTATTAATAGTGCCCATGGGGTTTTAGAAATACATCCAGATGGATATGGGTTTTTAAGGTCGGACAACTATTTATCCGGTGAGGATGATGTATACATTTCTCCTTCACAAATTAGGAGATTTAAGCTAAAGACAGGAGATAAAATCCTTGGTGTTACTAGGGACCCAAATCCTGGTGAAAGGTATAATGCCCTTCTATATATAAAAGCTGTCAATGATATGGATCCAGAAACTAGTAGAAAAAGACCTAGCTTTGAAAGTTTAACTCCTATATATCCAATAGAAAGAATAAAACTTGAAACCAAAGCTTCTGATTTATCTACTAGAATGATAGATTTAATTGCCCCAATAGGCAAGGGTCAAAGAGGTATGATTGTATCTCCCCCTAAGGCTGGTAAAACCTCACTTCTTAAAAAAGTTGCAAATTCCATTGCAGAAAATCATCCAGAAATAGAAATCATAGTACTTTTAATTGATGAAAGACCAGAGGAAGTTACAGATATGAAAAGGTCAGTAAAGGGAGATGTGGTTTATTCTACATTTGACGAACTGCCTTCACACCATACAAAGGTAGCAGAAATAGTTCTTGAAAGAGCAAAAAGACTTGTGGAACATGGGAAAGATGTAGTAGTCTTATTAGATAGTATAACTAGGCTTGCTAGGGCCTATAACTTAACCATCCCATCCACAGGAAGAACTCTTTCAGGTGGATTAGATCCAGGTGCCTTGCATAAGCCTAAAAGATTTTTTGGTGCTGCTAGAAAATTGGAAGAGGGTGGATCTTTAACTATACTTGCTACTGCCTTAGTAGATACAGGTAGTCGTATGGATGATGTAATATTTGAAGAATTTAAAGGTACAGGCAATATGGAAATACATTTAGACAGAAAATTATCTGAAAAAAGAGTTTTCCCTGCAGTTGATATCAATAAATCATCCACTAGAAAAGAAGAACTTCTACTTTCTAAAATAGAGTTGGAAACAATATGGGCAATTAGAAAAGCCATGTATAATTCACCGACTCACGAAGTTACAGAAAGCTTGATTCAAAATTTAATTAGATCTAAGGATAATGATGATTTTATAAGGGAAATGAGAAATAAGATTTTATTTTAGTTGAAAGTAAAATAAATATATGCTATAATTTAGTGGTTGAATTATGTAAAATATGATTTTATTATATATTTAGTTTTGAAGAGAGGTGAGAGTAATGAAGAAGGGTATTCATCCAGATTATAAAGAGGCTAATGTAAGATGTGCTTGTGGTAATACTTTTACAACTGGCTCAGTTAAAGAGGAATTAAAAGTTGAAATTTGTTCAGAATGTCATCCATTTTTCACAGGACGTCAAAAGTTTGCTGAACGTGGTGGACGTATTGAAAAGTTCAATAAGAAATATGGTAGAGAATAATTTTTAAAGACAAGGTTAGTTGCTGAAGCATCTAACCTTTGATTATTTTATGACCTAACTTGGCGAGCGAAGCGAGGTATAGTAGGTCAAACGTAA
>CAZWTU010000167.1:0-2881 GCA_964637035.1 uncultured Tissierellaceae bacterium | reverse complement strand
TTCTCTGTCTTTAACTCCATTATAAGAGTATTAAGAGTAGGCAATTCTTTTACAGTAGTCTCTCCTATGTTTTCTGCCATATCTTTTTGAATTGAACCAGTCTGGGCACCTAAAGTTCTACCATTAAAATCTTCTTCTACTTTAAATTTATCACTATCTGATTTTCTTATTAATATTTTATGGACCCCATCTTCATCATAGGGTTTAGTAAAATTAGCATCCCTATCCGGTTCATTTTTCATTGCAGCTATTACAATATCCAACATTCCAGTAGATAATCCTCCAAGTAAATTACCAAATTCCATATCCTTAATTACTAATTCTACACCTAATTTATCTGCAATATATTTACCTATTTCAATATCATAGCCAACAATTTCATCCTTACCATCTATCAAAATATGAAATTCATTTGGTGGAAAATCTGCACTTGTTCCCATTACTAATTTGCCTTTTTTCTTTACTCCCTCTAAGGAATAAGGTAAAACCTCATCATTACTACATCCTACAAGTAAACTTGATACTACTATCATAATTACCATTAATAAACTAATTTTCTTTTTCATTTTAACTCCTCCATTAAATGTTTTTTTAAATACAAAAAACCCGCCTCATATAAGAGGCGGATTCTATACCCGCGGTGCCACTCTAATTGTAGCTTAATAAATAAGATACAACTCAAATCAAATAACGCTTTGACTGCGAAATAGGATACTAACCTAGGCTTTGTCCTATTTATTTCAGCAACTCTTTTCATTAAGCTTTCCACCCACTGGCTCTCACCTCGCCCAGTTCTCTGTAAAATGTACTAGTCATAACTACTCTTTGCCTCATTAATTCTTTTTATTATTTAATATTGTAATTAATAATCTGCTTATTTCTTAAAGGTTAAGTTATATTCTTCCTTTATTTTAGCCAGTAAATCCTTATCTTCTATTACTTCTACTCCAGTCCCTACTAAAGCATATATGGTTTCTTCCATCCCTTTGTATCCTGCATCCGTCAGTGTAGCTTTAGCAAATTCAAGGCTATGGCCTACTAATTCCTCACCTTTTTCTACTATGGCAAAACTAGGATGAATTGCTGGACAAACTTGGCTTACATCTCCCATATCAGAAGATCCATAACTTATTTCCCCTTCTAATATATCTTCCACCCCTGCAATCCCTAGATGCTTGCCATATAGACTAGATAAGGTTTTATTTGTAACTAAACCCTTATATATCTTTTCATATACAGATATCTCTAGTTGGCAACCAGTTGCTAAAGCTGCTGCCTTCCCACAATTTATGACCTTTTCCTTTAATTCATCCATATATCCTAAGACAGGAGTCCTTACATAAAAGTCAGCTATTGCCAAGTCTGGAACTATATTTGCAGCCTTGCCTCCTTCATTTATTACTCCATGAATCCTAGAGGAATCCTTAATATGTTCCCTAAGTGCATTTACAGAATTAAATAACATTATACACGCATCTAAGGCATTAATTCCCTTTTCTGGTTGGCTTGCTGCATGAGAAGTTTGTCCTTTAAAGGTAAATCTCAAAGGAACCAGCTCTGAAGTGGTCCCACTTAATTTATGTTTTGAACCTGGATGTGATATTAAGGCAATATCTACATCATCAAATACTCCCTCATTTGCCATATCAACCTTAACTCCAAAATTCTCTTCTGCTGGGGACCCTAGCACATATACAGTCCCACCAATTTCATCAATAATATTTCTAAGTATAATACCTGCACCTGTACTAGCAGCTCCTAATAAGTTGTGTCCACAACCATGACCAATCCCTGGCAAGGCATCATATTCTACTAAGTATGCAATAGTAGGTCCAGGTTTTTCCCCTTTATAAGAAGCTTTAAATGCTGTTTCAAATCCTAAGAAGTTTTCTTCAAGCCTAAATCCATGTTTTTTTAATATCTCTATATGGGCCTTAGAGGATTTGTATTCTTCCAAGCCTATTTCTGGATTTTCATATACATATTCACTTAGTTCTTTTAATTCAGTTTTTATATCTTTGATTTGATCTATAATTCTTTTGTCCATACTCTCCACCCCACTAAAAGTTGTTTTTAAATATAAAAAAAACCCGTCTCTTAAATAAGAGACGAGTAATATACCCGCGGTGCCACTCTAATTGTATTTTAAATAAATTAAACAAAATACAACTCAAATCAAATAACGCTTTGACTGCGAAATAGGATACTAACCCTTAGGCTTTGTCCTATTTATTTCAGCAACTCTTTTCATTAAGCTTTCCACCCACTGGCTCTCACCCCACCCAGTTCTCTGTAAAATGTACTAGTCATAATTACTCTTTGCTTCGTAAACTCTTATGTTTTTTTATGTTAAAGTCTATGATAAAGGCTTTTTTCCCTTTTGTCAAGTTATATTTTATAAATAAAAAACCACCCTTGAAAAATTATAACATTTTTCAAGGGTGGTTTCTATTACTCTCTTGTGGTTCTTATCTTTAGTAGGGGAGTTTTACTCCTATTATTTATATACCCCCCAGTGGTAGCTTTAAACAAAATAATTCTTTTTTTTGCATTATTCTACATACTAGGTAGATTTCATGTTTTTACAAATAATCCATGATCTCTAAGACTATTTCCTTTTAAGTAATCTTTCATATCTTCTATCTTTTTTCTATCCCTTATTGGCTAAACTAAATTCATTTTTTCACTTCTTAAGTAATTTGTCATAATGCTACTATATTGCTTGTTATGACAAACCCAAAGAAAGAAAATTAAAAAGGATAGAGCCTAAATCCTGCGCTACCCTCCTTTTTTCAATTGTTGTAGCTGTTTTTCTGAACTTTACTCAATTGCTATTGTGTAAAACTGAAGTATTAAGTATATTTTTTATTTATGATTTATA
>CAZWTU010000166.1:0-2949 GCA_964637035.1 uncultured Tissierellaceae bacterium | reverse complement strand
GGTAGCAATGTAAGACTTAGGGCTAACAAGGGAAGAAAAAAGATTGTAGTTAGAGAAGGCGTGCTAGAAGCAGCATATCCTAATCTATTCGTAGTTAAGATAAATAACGAATTTGACAGCGCTAGAAAAGTTTCTTACACTTACACAGATGTACTAACAAAAACTGTAGAAGTAACAATATGTTCAGATGTTCAAGAAAAAATATCTTAAGAGCAACTGTGCTTTTTTATAATAATAAAAAAGTACAGTTATTTTTATGTCTTTAATCATTAAGTCCAAGTTTTAGGCATATATATCTTCATAGGAGAATAAAGAGTAATAGGAGGAGATTATATGTCTATAGAGATTAAAAAGGATATCTTAAAAATTGAAGAAATACGGAGTAAGAAGGAGTCTCAGGTCCTAGTAGATACAGAAGTATATTTAACCCCATCAAAGCCGGATATAGGAACAATACTTTGGGTTGATGGAACTGTAGATATACTTAGTAGCAAAGTAACTAGGGGTAGTGTAGTAGTATCAGGAGTAGCTAAATTTAAGGTGGTCTATGAGTCTAATCTTGAAGGGGACAACATTTACACACTGGATACCAATGTAGACTTTAAAGAGGAAATTGAGCTTAATAATATTACAGAAGAAATGTCAGCAAGTGTAAAGGCAAATATAGAATATATAGAACATGAAGTATTAGATGAAAAGAAAATATCATTAAAGGCTTTAATTAGCTTAAAAAGTAAAGTTCATCAGATTAACAATATTGAGGTCATAGAAAACATAGAGGAAAAACCTGAACTACAAATATTAAGGCAAAAAATTAAATATAAGGAAATCCAAGCTAGTGAAATATCTCATGCTAGTATAGAAGAAACTTATGAATTAGATGAAGATAGTCCACCTATAGAAGAAATATTAAAAATATCTATAAATGCTTATGAAGAAGAAACCACAGTGGTAGAAGGCAGAATTATTGTTTCTGGTATAGTAAACCCAAGGATTGTATACTATGGCGGAGGACAAATATCTACCATAGAAGAGGAAATTCATTTTAATCATTTCTTAGAGATGCCACAAGTAGTTGCTGAATCACTTTCTGAAGTTTCCATAGAAGTATCTGAAGGAAGCTGGGAGGTATTAGAAAATGATGAAGGTCAATTAAAAACACTGGATTTAGATATTAAACTTAGGATATCAGGAAATGCATATTGTCAAAATGAAAAAGACCTAATCGTAGATGCATATTCAACTAAGGAAAAGGTTCACATAGAAACAGAAAGGGTAAATTTACTTGAGAACATTGGAACTATAATTCATAAAGAAAATGTATATAAGGGTTTACAAGACCACTATATAAGGGAAATATATAATATATCAGGTCATCCAAGTATTATAGAAAGCAAGTTTGCTGATGACGGCCTAATAGTAGAGGGTATTCTAGCAATGCAAATCATATACTTAGAGGAAGAAACAAGGGAAATAAAGACTTTATTTGATGAAATCCCATATAAATTTTATTTACCACTAGAGGAAAATGCACTAGGATCAGATATAGATATTGACTTAAGTGTAGAAACTATTAAGATAAATGAAGACTTTTCCATAGAGGGAATTATAAAACATAAAATAAACATGAATAAAAATAGGTTATTATCATTAATAAATTCAATTGAGGAAACTGGAGAAATCATAGATAAGAGAAATGGCCCAAGTATAATAATATATATAGTTCAAAACAATGATAGCTTGTGGGATATAGCTAAGAGATACAATACTACTATGGAGGAAATCCTAGGAGCTAACGAAAATATAAATCCTAACAATATAATGCCAGGAGAAAAGATTATCATTGAAAAGAAAATAGAAATGTCATTTTAAATCACAATTTTTCCATTGATTTTTAGCAAAGAATAGGGTTGTAAATACTAAGACAACTCTATTCTTTTTTATGTCTACAATTCTTATATAAATACAAGCACACTTATGTTATACTTAAAGTTGAATTTATAAAAAGGGGCAGAGCAATGAAAAAAATACTTATGGAGTCCTACGGAAAAATAAATCTAGGATTAGATGTATTATATAAAAGACCAGATGGCTATCATGAAATAAACACAATAATGCAGCAAATATCCTTAAAAGATACCTTAATCATAGAAGATAAGGGTAATGATATCATAATACAATCAAATAATAATAACTTGCCACTGGATTCGACAAATTTAATGCATAAGGCTTGGGAAAAGTTAAGAGAGAAAACTAAGATAAAAAAAGGAATAAAGATAAGCATAGACAAACAAATACCCATAGCTGGAGGTTTGGCAGGAGGTAGTTCAAATGCAGCAGCTGTTTTAAAAGGCCTAAATATCCTATGGGACTTAGGCTTAAGCCAAGAAGAGCTAAGGGATATTGGAGTAGAGATTGGAGCAGATGTACCCTATTGCATTATGGGTGGTACGGCCTACGCAGAAGGTATAGGAGAGAAATTAACTAAATTAAGATCCTTTAGGGGCAAACATATTCTTTTAGTTAACCCAGGAATAGAAGTATCTACTGAATATGTATATAAAAACTTGGAAATAAAAGATTCACCAAGAGTAAATATGGAGAAGATAATATCAGATATTGAAAAGGATGATATAAAATCCTTAGCTAATAATATTAAAAACATAATGGAAGAAGTAGTTATAAAAAAACACCCAGTTATAAAGGAAATAAAAGAGGAAATGAAAAATTGTGGAGCCTTAGCTTCCCTGATGAGTGGAAGTGGCCCCACGGTATTTGGTATATTTGATCATATGGATAGATTAGAATATTGTAAAGATAAGTTTATAAAGAAATTAAGTAAGGGGACTATTGTGGCAGTAGAAACAATTTAATAAATGTATATATAACCCACCTTTTGTTAACTATATTAGTTACAGGAGGTGGGATTTTTGTTTTCAAAATTACTTG
>CAZWTU010000165.1:0-3029 GCA_964637035.1 uncultured Tissierellaceae bacterium | reverse complement strand
CATTTTATCTTTGGGAAGGGAAAGGTTATCCATTTATAAAGTTAATTGATGAATTGATAAATATAGCATTGGAAACCCATAAAGAAAAGCAAAAAAACCTATATTTATTTGAAGCTAATTTATTTAGTAGAATAGGATATGGGTCCAAAACAGGGAAAGTGTAAAGAAAACTAGAAACTCCAGAAAGGAGAAGGGATTATGAGTATTAGAGAAAAACTTATTAGCTACATGGAAGAAAAGCAATATAAGCCTATGTTAAAAGAAGAACTAGCAGTTGCATTTAATATGGGAATGGAAGACTTAAAAAAGTTTTATGATGTCCTAAAAGGCTTAGAAAAAGAAGGAGTAATAATAAGGGCAAAAAATGACAGATATGGTTTGATAGATAATGATTATTTAGTTACGGGAAAATTAGATGGTCACGAAAAAGGCTTTGGATTCCTTATATCTGAAGATAAAGATAGAGAGGATATATTTATTCCTGCAGAAAACATGAATGGTGCAATGAATGGAGATAAAGTAATAGTGAATATTACTAGAAGAAAAGAAGGAGACAAGAGAGAAGAAGGAGAAGTAATAAGGATATTAGAAAGAAAAAATACTACAATAGTAGGTACATTTGAGGATAATAAAAGCTTTGGATTTGTTGTACCAGATGATCATAAAATAGGATATGACATATTTATACCAAAAGCCAGAACCCAGGGAGCAAAAACCAACCAAAAAGTAGTAGTAGAAATAACTACTTGGCCTGAAGCAAGGAGAAACCCAGAAGGTAAGGTAGTAGAAGTCCTTGGATATTTGTCTGAAAAGGGTACAGATATATTATCCATTATTAGACAATTTGATTTACCAGAAGAATTTCCGACACAGGTAAAAAGGATAGCACAAGAAATAGATCAAGAAGTAAATATGGAAGAGGCCAAAAGAAGAGTAGACCTAAGAGATTTAAATACCTTTACCATAGATGGATTTGATGCCAAGGATATAGATGACGCTGTTTCTATAGAAGTAAAAGAAAATGGAAACTACAGATTAGGAGTTCATATTGCAGATGTATCCCATTATGTAAGTGTAAATTCTATACTAGATAAGGAAGCCTATAATAGAGGGAATTCTGTTTATTTAATAGACCGGGTTATTCCTATGCTGCCTAAGGAATTGTCAAATGGAATATGTTCACTTAATCCTAATGTTGAGAGACTATGTTTATCTGTATTTATGGAAATAGATAAAAATGGGAAAGTTATAGATAATGAAATAGTAGAAGGACTGATGATTTCTAAACAAAGATTAGTATATGATGACGTATCAGATTTCTTAGAAAATGATGATAAAGAAGCAAAGGAAAAATTAAGTAAAGTAGCAGATGATTTAAAGTTAATGGAAGAATTAGCCCATATATTATATGAAAAAAGAGAAAGAAGAGGAAGTATAGATTTTGATTTTCCAGAGGCTATAATTATATTAGATGATAAAGGCAGACCTATAGAAATAAGAAAAGAAGATAGGAGAATTGCCAATAGATTAATAGAAGAATTTATGTTAGTCTGCAATGAAACCGTAGGAGAAAGATTCTTTTGGAATGATATTCCTTTTTTATACAGGACCCATGAGGAACCATCTTCTGAAAAGATAGCTAATTTTAGCAAGCTGATACACAACTTTGGCTATTCACTTAAAGGCCAACAGGACATACACCCAAAAGAATTACAACTTTTAACAAAGGAAATAAAGGGGAAAAAGGAAGAAACTTTAATAAGTACTCTAATGTTAAGGTCAATGAAAAAGGCTATATATAATAGTGAACCAGGAATTCACTTTGGACTTGCAGCACAGTATTATTCACATTTTACAGCACCCATTAGAAGATATTCAGATTTAATCGTACACAGAATAATTAAAGAACATATAAATGGTAGATTTAATCAAAAGTTATATACTAGCTTGGAAAAAAGATTGCCAGAAATAGCAGACCAAACGTCTATGACAGAAAGAAGAGCAGAGCAGGCAGAGAGAGAAGTAGAAGATATGAAAAAAGCCCAATACATGACAAAGCATATAGGAGAAGAATTTGATGGTATAATATCTTCTTTAACTAACTTTGGCATGTTTGTTCAATTAGAAAACACCATAGAAGGCTTAGTTCATTTCAATAATATGTTAGATGATTATTATCATTTTGATGAAGAAAAATATCATATAATTGGAGAAAGAACAAATAAACTATATAAACTTGGTGATGAAATTCGAATTAAGGTTATAGATGCAAATGTAATAAGAAGAAATATTGACTTTGAGTTGATAGACTAGATTGACATAAAGATTATAATTTGTTAAACTTAGTTACAGAAAAGACTATAAAATAGATTTTTCTATTAACTTAAAGTGGTGATAAAATGAAGAAAAAAGGGATTAAAACTGTAGCTAGAAATAGAAAAGCAAGATATGAATACTTTATTGAAGATACAGTTGAGGCAGGTATTGTCTTAAAAGGAACAGAAGTTAAATCAATTAGACAGGGGAAAATAAGTATACAAGAAAGTTATGCTTCAATTGATAATGGAGAAATTTTTATAAGCGGTATGCATATTAGCCCCTATGAACAGGGAAATATTCAAAATGTTGATTCATTAAGAAGAAGAAAGCTATTACTCAAGAAAAATGAAATAAGAAGGCTAATGGTTTCAACAACTCAAAAAGGCTATACACTAATACCCTTATCCGTATATATAAAAGATGGATTGGTAAAAGTACAACTAGCAACAGCGAAAGGTAAAAAGCTACACGACAAAAGACATGATATAGCAGAAAAAGATGCCAAAAGAAGAATGCAACAACACGCCTCAGAGAAATATAGTTAAAAATCATATTTTGCCTGTCATCCTGAGTGAAACGAAGGATCTATGGTTTAAGCTTCTAATTTTTTAATTGTTAATGACAAAGCAATTTCACGGCAATCGCATGAGAAATAATTAAAATAATTTCAAATTCAAAAAGGACTTTTAAAACTTATGTCGAATCTATAT
>CAZWTU010000164.1:0-3100 GCA_964637035.1 uncultured Tissierellaceae bacterium | reverse complement strand
GATAAGACTGTTAGGTCTGATTGAGTGATGACATTGTCATAATTAGGGTGGTACCGCGTAGATATATAATCTTTCGTCCCTATAAGTATAGCGTAAGCTATGTTTGTAGAGAGGGAGATTTTTTTATTTTCTTGTTCTCTATACATTCAATCTGGCAAAATTAAAAGGAGGAAAAGAAAATGAAAAAGAAGATGTTTAGTTTACTATCAATTAGTTTAATTGCTGTAATGATTTTGTCAGCTTGTAATGTAGGAAGTAAGGATGAGGATTCAGACGAAAATGTATTAAAAATAGGTATTAGTCAGTTAGCAGAGCATCCTGCATTAGATGATGCAAGACGTGGATTTGAAGATGGTTTGAAAGAACTTGGGTTAAATGTAGAAATTGATTATCAAAATGCTCAAGGTGATATTCCAACTTCCCTAAGTATTGCTGAAAAGTTCGTAAGAGATGATGTTAATTTAATATATGCTATAGCAACATCAGCAGCCCAAACAGCTAAACAATCCACCACAGAAATACCCATATTATTTAGTGCTATAACAGATCCTGTTGCAGCTGAATTAGTAAATACCATGGAAAAACCTGGTGGTAATATAACAGGAACTTCAGATGAAAGTCCCATAGCTAAACAATTACAAATATTTAAAGATTTAGACGAAAACATAAAAAGAATTGGTATCATTTTTAATACTAATGAAGAAAATTCCCATACCCAAGTGAAAATGGCAAAAGAAATAGCTGAGGAATTAGGCCTTGAAATAATTGACAAAGGAATAAGTACCATAAGTGATATACCACAAACCGTAGATTCCATTATAAAAAGTGTAGATGGAATATACACCATAACAGATAACATGGTAGCTTCCGGTATTAATATAGTTTCTGAAAAAGCTATACAAAACAAAATTATAACGGTAGGGGCCGAGGATTCTCATGTAAAAGGTGGAATTTTAATTTCTGATGGCATCAGCTACTACGAACTTGGCAAACAAACTGCTGAAATGGCAAAGAAAATACTATTTGATGGAAAATCTCCTGAAGATATACCTTCATCAACATTAACAAATACACAAAAGTTTTTTAATATAAATACGTTAAGAGAATTAGAAGTAAATATAGAAAATAAAGTTTTCAATGATGCAACACAAGTAGGAGAATAAGTATACTAAACATAAAGAAATGGGGAATTGAAAGTGAATTCATTAATAATAACATCAATAGAACAAGGACTTGTATTTGCAGTTTTAGCCATGGGAGTATTTCTAACTTATAAGATTCTAGATATTGCTGATCTTTCAGTTGAGGGGACCTTCCCCCTTGGTGCCTTCGTATTTGCTAAGTTTATATCTATGGGAATCAATCCTATTATTAGCACTTTGCTAGGCTTTATAGCTGGAGCATTAGGAGGACTTCTTACTGCTACACTTTTTACAAAGCTCAGAATAAAGCCTTTGCTCTCTGGAATACTTACTATGACTATACTTCATTCTGTTAATCTTAGGATAAATGGAAAAGCTAATATTCCCCTTTTTTCTTATGATTCTATATTTGATTTAGGTGTTAATTTAATTATTTTAGTCATTATAGTTTTAATCTTGAAGATTTTAATAGATAAATTTTTAAATACAGAAACAGGATATTTACTAATTGCTACAGGAGATAATGAATCCTTAGTTAAATCTCTGGGACAAAGTAGTAACAAATATAAGGTAATTGGACTTATGTTAGCCAATGGCCTAGTTGCCTTAAGCGGCGCATTAATGGCACAAATACAGGGTTTTGCTGACATTACCATGGGTAGTTCCATTATTGTAGTTGCCCTAGCATCTATTATTATTGGTGACACTATAGTAAAAAGTTCTGAGAAGTTAAAACATACTAGTCGAGCAATAGCTGGTGCTATTATTTACAAGATTATATGGGGTATTGCCATTGATTTAGGTTTAAAGCCCAGTGATCTTAAAGCCATAAGTGCTATTATTGTAATTGGTTTTTTATCTTATAATAACTTTTTTGGAGATGTTTTAAGTTTAAGTAAAAGAAAGGATGGGAAAAAAGATGCTAAGAATAGAAAATCTATCAAAGAGTTTTAATCAAAACACGGATAATGAAATTAATATTTTTAATGGACTTAATTTAGAAATAGAAGAAAATAAGTGTACTGCTATTATTGGATCCAATGGATGTGGAAAAAGTACTCTTTTAAATATAATAGGTGGAAGTATTAGCCAAGATAGTGGACGAATTGCTTTAAAGGAAAAGGATATCTCAGGTTTAAAGGAAGAAAAACGAGCTATCCATATAGGCAGAGTTTATCAAGACCCTTCCATGGGCGTATCTCCTTCTCTTACTATTCTTGAGAATATGAGCTTGGCTGATAAAAAAGGTGAAAAATTTTCACTTAGAAAATTAGTTAAGAAAAACAGAATAAATAAATACAAAGAACTATTAAGGGATTTAGATTTAGGTCTTGAAGATAAATTAAATACTAAGGTAAAATTTTTATCTGGTGGACAAAGACAATCTTTATCTCTTGTAATGTCAGCAATGAAACATCCTGACTTGCTACTACTTGATGAACACACAGCGGCTCTCGACCCAAAGACTTCTGCTGTTGTTATGAGAAAAACTCAAGAATTAATAAAAAAATATTCCATTACTACTATTATGATTTCACATAATATGAAGGATGCCATTGATTATTCTGATAGAATAATTATGTTAGATAGAGGTAAAGTTGTATTAGATAAAAGAAGTATAGATGTAACAGAAGATGAACTTATAGACATATATAGGTCTAAGCTTGAAATAGTTGCTTAATAATCAAAAATTCCTCTTGACAATAGTGCTTTAAAGTATTAGTATAGAGAATAACATAAAAAATACATTGATGGAGAAAATGATATTTGTTCTTAATCTAAGAGAGTTGGGTAAGGTGAAAGCCAACATTAAGACAATATGTAATATTCACTCCAGAGTAGATTTGCTAAATGAATTTTCTAGTAGGCAAATTCCAAAGCCCATGGTTATAAGGGATAAGACTGTCAGGTCTGATAAGAGATGACTTTTTGTCATAATTAGGGTGGTACCGCGGATT
>CAZWTU010000163.1:0-3113 GCA_964637035.1 uncultured Tissierellaceae bacterium | reverse complement strand
GGTAATGATACATTAGTATTTATGTCAGGTGGAGGAACCTCTTCCCCAGTATTAGATTTTAAAAGTTTATATTCCTTGCTAAGTGATAATTATAAAATTGCTGTTGTAGAAAAATCAGGTTATGGCTTTAGTGAAGATGCCAATGTTAGTAGAGACGTAGATACCATATTAGATGAGACCAGAGGGGCTTTGTCTAAAGCAGGTTTACAAGGACCATATATATTGTTTCCTCATTCTATGTCTGGAATAGAAGCATTATATTGGGCACAAGAATATCCTGAAGAAGTTAAAGGGATAGTAGGTTTAGATATGGCGGTGCCAGAGGCCTATGAGGATTATGAAATAAATAATTTTATGTTAAAGCTTAGTTCCTTTGGGGCTGATATTGGAATTACCAGGTTATTTCCATCAATTGCCAATGATTCCGCTTCAATTAAATATGGAAGATTGACTGAAGAGGAAAAAGACCTTTATAGGATTATATTTTATAGAAAAACACTTACTAAATCTATGTTTAGGGAAATAAAACAGATTAAAGAAAATGCAGAAAAGGTGAGTCAAAGTGGGCGACCCAATCTTCCAATCTTGTTTTTCATTTCAAATGGGCATGGGACTGGATGGGATAAAGATATATGGGTTGAAATACAAGAATCATATATAGAAAGTGTAAATACATATAAAAGCATAAAACTTGATTGTGAACATTATGTCCATGATATTGAATATGAAAGGATTGCAGAAGAAAGTAAGATTTTTATAGAAGAGATTATAAATAGATAATGGTCCTTAAAATAGGCTGCCTCTAGTTTTAAATAAGGGTAGCTTTTATTATTTTAAATTTATTTGCAATTTACTTCAAACTTATAATTTGTAAATCAAGCTCTTGTAAATACTCAATTATTTTAGGTAGGGCATCTACAACCGCCTTTGATTCATGAAGAAGGATAATAGAACCAGACATATCAGAGTCTTTAATGTCATTAAAAATTCTTTCTGAATTTCGGGTTTTCCAATCTTCGGGGTCAACATTCCAAAGTACCATTTTGTAGTGGTTTTCATGGACTAAGCTTTTTAAATGCTTGTTAAGGCTTCCATAAGGAGGTCTGAAAAGTGCAATTTTTTCCTTAGTTATTTCGCCCAGCAAGTCCATAGAACTTACTAATTCAAGTTCTTGTTTTCTATGGGATAGGGTTGGTATATTAAGATGGCTTGATGAGTGGCTGCCTATAGAATATCCATTTGAATGGACATATTCAACATAATCTGGATGCTCTTCAGCATTTTGCCCAATGAAAAAGAAGGTGCCACCAACTCCGTATTCCTTTAAAATATCAACAATATCTAAGGAATATTTAGTGGGTCCATCATCAAAGGTAAGTGCAACATTTCCCTTTGCAATACTATATGTTAGTGTTTCCTCAAGTTCTAAAAAAGGAATAGTATTTTCTCCAGATAATATGTCTTCTATCAAATCATCACTTTCATTATTATTATTATTTTCACTATGATTTACCATATCATAGTCATAAATATTGCCATCCTGGTCTAGGGATTCTAAGTCTGATAAATCATATTGATTTGTGACTGAATCAACATCTAACTCAATAGATTGGGCAAGAGATTTTGCATTAGGATTAAATATATTTAAAAAATTACTACTATAATAACTGAGACCTATAATAAATACCATACCTAAAGCTAACAACCATAGTCCAAAATAAGTAACGGCATTATTAGATGGGTCTGCTGTACTTAGAGTCAAATCCTGATTTTCTAGGTCACCAGGTTCTTTTATAGGTGATTCTAGATTTTGGTAGACAAAGCCAAGCTTGTCCAAGTCATCTATATGTTCAATCTCTTTTATAGCCGTCAACATATTTATATAATCCTTTGAGCATTGGAAGGGTATATTTTCACTATGATTTAAATATGTTCTTGTCAATATACCTATATCTTGTTGATTGTTTAGATCATAGTGGTTGTTAAAGGACAGTCTATACCTGTATGTTTCCTTCTCTAAGACACAAGTGTTTATACTTTTACTAGTAAATTCATCAATTTCTAAATAGAAATCAAGTTTCTTTTCAAATGAAAAATTTACATGAAGAAAAGTTTTATTTGATATGTTTTTAATTGCTATAAGTTCTAGTAGTTTAATATAATGTGTTGTCATAGCTAGACTCCTTTATTTGTCTGATTCTTCAAATGCTACTACTTAGAATCATCTGAATTATTACTTGTATTAGGAGAGAAGGAAAAAGACATTTGATTTGTAAAATCAGTTATGGTTTTCATTAATTGTGATTTTTCCTCAATAACCTTATTATATTGTTGTTGATATTGCTGATTTTCTATTACTAGGTTTCTAATATCTTCTTCAAGTCCACTTATCTTCAACATATTTTTATGTTTTGAGCTAATAAGTTCTTCATTAAGGTTAGCATATTTATTAATTTCTTTATCAAGTTGGTTTGATATATTTTCGTATTCATTAGCTGAGGTATTTTGGTATTCCTTATAATCTTCAAGCAACTGATCATAAGTCATTTGTTTGCTTGTTAGACTAGCCTCTAAACCACCAATTTCTTTGTTTTTCTCAAGTAAAAGTTGATCTTTATTTCTTATGTCCTGTTTCATACGATGGATGTTATCATTTGCAGTAAGTAATTGGGCCTCAAGATCTTTGTTTTTATAAAGTAATAGTTGACGGTCTTTAATCATATTTTCAAGGGAAACAATTGAATCAAGAACTACCTTGTCCTGATTATCTCTTGAAAATAAGATTTCATTATTGTCTATATCCCCTGGAAAGTCTGTTTCATTAGATTTGTTTATGGTCTTTATTTTATCTTCAACTTTATTTTTAGTTTGAGATAATTGTTGATTTATGTCGTCCTCTTCAAATTGTTCTTGATTAGAATTAAAAGTTGAAAACCATCCAATTCCCTTTTTCCTCGTATTTTTATCAGTCACAATATCATCCCCTTTTATAATTAATATAAAATAGAAAACCTATTCTAATAAATATATTCCTAGTAGTTAAAAAAAGGTAACTTACCTTATACTAATTTTAATCTTAATGCAAGCTTATGTCAAGAAATGTAGAGATAAAT
>CAZWTU010000162.1:0-3191 GCA_964637035.1 uncultured Tissierellaceae bacterium | reverse complement strand
TCTTCTACTTCCTCTTCTATAGGTGTGTTGTCAAAACCTGTGGATACACTTAAATAATCAAATCCTAGTTCCTCAAAATACTTGGCTCTTTTTATACTTTCTTCCAAGCTATTTTCATTGAAACCCATCCTAATTCCTATAATAAAATCTTCTCCTAGCTTATATCTAACACAATTATATATTTCCCTTGCTATCCTATTTCTATTTTCAAAAGTTCTTCCATACCTATCTGTTCTCCTGTTAACCTTTTCTGAAAAAAACTGCGTAAGTAAATAACCATGGGCACCATGGATTTCAACCCCATCAAAGCCTGCCTTTTCAGCTCTTATTGCCCCATCTACAAAAGCCCTAACTATATCCCCTATTTCCATTATAGTAAGGTCTCTTGATTTACCTCCTCTGCCTTCATATTCTGATGAGGAAACTAAATCATCAGTAGCCTCTTTATTTGCATTTAAGCCAGCATGATGAAGTTGTATAATAGCCTTAGCTCCACCTTCATGTATTACATCTGCTATTCTTTTGAGACCTTCTATATGGTCATCATCCCATATGCCTAGTTGGTCCATAGAAAGCCTTCCCTTTGGGTCTATGGCTGTTGCCTCTACTATTATTAGTCCTATACCATTCTCTGCTATACTTTTATAATGATTTACATTTTTATCTGATACATATCCATTTTCCTTACCAAAAGTAAAACATACCATTGGTGGTAAGACTAAAGAATTTTTTATCTCTAAGTTTCCAATCTTTCTCTTTTCAAACACCTTTTCCATCTCTTTATCATCCTCTCAATTATTATATCGTTTTTACTAGTAATATTTATAAATTATATCAAATACAAATAAAACTGCCATATGTAAGGCTAAGGGTCTTTATTTGTTTTCAAATAAAAACTGCTTACCTGTTACAAAAAGATAGCAGTTTTTAAATTATACCATATTATTATTATTTTTGATCCCTATAACCCTCTCTTAGGAGTTCATATTGACCGCTTTCAATATCAAAGTCATAAATATTAAAATTAGTCCTAATATCAAAGCCTTCAAGATGGGTAGCCAGGTTAATAGATGCAGATCCCTCTTCACCACTGGTTATCCTATGGAATACATCCGTGCTCCATGCTATTAATCCTCCACCCTCCAATATAACTTCCCCATTGTGTGATATATAGTCAGGAGTAATTACAAAGGTTTCAATCTTACCATGTTCTGGCATATAAAGTTCTACATTTCTCTTACCATGAAGTACAAATAAATTATCTTCTTGATGGGGATGCATATACCATGCTTGTTCAACCGACCCTACACTTCCAGGTGATGTGGCTCCACCCTCATGTATTACCCTATCAATTGCATCAATCTTTGGAATCATAGATTTAATCATAATATCAAATGCCACACCTTTTGTACGCCTAAATTCCTTAAGCTTTATTACCCTATAAAAATCCTTTACTTCTTTTACAATATAATCCATAATAGCCTCCTTTATATTCTTGAAATCCCACTATGACTGGCAGCCCTTGCCACTGCCTTTCCCACCTTTATAGCGACCTTCTTGTCTAATGCATCTGGAAGTATGTTTTCCTCATTTAGCATGCTATCAGCCACCATATTTGCAATTGTATGGGCAGCTGCCAGTTTCATCTCTTCATTAATATCCTTAGCCCTTGAATCTAAGGCCCCTCTAAATATTCCGGGAAATGCTAAGACATTATTAACTTGGTTTGGAAAATCGGACCTTCCGGTTCCCACTATTCTAGCACCAGCTAATTTAGCATCCATTGGTGATATTTCTGGAATAGGATTTGCCATTGCAAATACTATGGAATCAGTATTCATGGTTTTTATATCCTCACTGGTTAAGAGATTTGCTCCTGATACACCTATAAATACATCACTTCCCAGTAGTGCTCTTTTTAAATCTCCTGAAACACCTCTTGGATTTGTTATTTTAGCTATTTCAAATTTACTTGGATTGGCCTTACTTTCTTCTAAATTTAATATTCCTTTTCTATCACAAAGAATAATATCCCTGGCCCCACCACTTATAAGGAGTTTTGCAATTGATACACCTGCAGCACCTGATCCATTGATTACAATCTTTACACTTGCAAGTCTTTTGCCTACTACCTTTAAAGAATTAACTAAAGCAGCAAGTACAACTATAGCTGTTCCATGTTGGTCATCATGAAATACTGGAATATCTAATTCATCCTTTAATCTTCTTTCTATTTCAAAGCACTTGGGGGCGGCTATATCCTCTAGATTTATTCCACCAAAACCTGGGGCTATTTGTTTTATAGTAAAGATAATATCTTCTATGTCTTGGCTTTCCAAATAAATTGGAACAGCATCTACATTTCCAAGTTCTTTAAACAATACAGATTTGCCTTCCATTACAGGCATACTTGCCCTGGGTCCAATGTTTCCTAGCCCAAGTACAGCTGACCCATCAGTGACTACTGCAATCATATTAGCTTTATTGGTGTAGTCATAGGCAAGCTTTGGATTAGATTCAATTTCCTTACAGACTTCTCCTACTCCTGGAGTATATACCAGACTAAGGTCATTTTTATTATTTACTTTTACCTTGCTTGTAATTTGAATTTTCCCCTTGTTTTCCCTATGTAAATTTAAGGCTCTTTGTCTTATATTCAGATCTATCTCCCCCTTCAATAATACGTATACATAAGATATACCCAAATTCATAATTTACTCAACAAATCTTTAGTGGATTTTAAAAACATCCACCAAATTTAAATTTGGTGGATGTAAGATTTTATCCTAATGTTTTCTATATAGTTAAAAGCTCTTTCCTCCTCCACCATGGGTCTTGCCACTGGATGAGGTATGAGTAGTACTCTTGCCAGAAGATGAGCTGCTATTGTCTGATTTTGGAATAATCCTATGAGTTATAATTGAATCCAATAACCTATCTTGATTTGACGTAAAGCTTACAATACTATTGCTTCTAAAATTCAGTGGCTTTACTGGGTTTTTCATCTTATATTTTGATTTAGTAGTAAAATAGAAGATAGCACTTGCAAGACTAGCAACAATAAAACTAATAATTATCTCTAGAAAGCTTAAGGTGTTTTCTGCTTTTACTTGCTCATCTTCACTGTACTGATCTGAGGGTATTCCACTTTCTAGATATCTTTGGGTCCCACTTAAAAAGCCCTTACTGGC
>CAZWTU010000161.1:0-3197 GCA_964637035.1 uncultured Tissierellaceae bacterium | reverse complement strand
CAGCAGCTTTACCTATAGATATTTTTTCATTTTTAACAAGTTCATATAGCATTATTTGATTTATCTTTTTCTTATAACTTTCGCTATTCACATCAGCATATTCCGCAAGTACTTGAGGCACTTCTAATTCTATCCTTACAAGATCCATGACAATCCCTCCATTCTTTGCTCTTAATATTATTATACCCTATTGAACCCTAATGTTCCTAATAATATAAAAACCCTTTACATTATTTTTTCCCCAAAACAGCTTGCATCTACATAATTGCATATATAGCTCTTTTTTATCTTATTATGATTTAAATCTAATTTCTAAAAGATGAAAACTCCTTAATAAATGTATCAATAGCATTTAATCTTTCTTTAATTTCTAGTTTAATGTTAGTACTATTACATAAATTATTTAACAGATAATAAATATATTCATCCCTTACTCTAATTTTCTGTGGTCTTCCATAATCTATAATTGCTTGGATTATCATACCTAAAATAATTTGAATTTCATCATCTGTTGGAGACAACATGCTTTGGCTTATTATAATTCCGGAATTCCCATCTGCAAGAACAGCTACTCTTCCACTTCCAGGTCTGTCATAACTTTTATCTCTAATTGTCATATCCAAATAAGAAATATCTAATTCCCATATACTTTTATTAATTTTCAATTTACTTATTTTATTTAATAATATTTCATCTTCTAGAGTAATTTCCATATGTTGGGGGCTAGGTATTTCTATTGGTGCTTGAAAATTAAACCATAATTCTTCTTCTGAGTCATACATTCTCATTAATGTATTGCCACCTTCAAAATCTACTTCTAAGCCTTCTTCGATATATGTTCTAAGTGACATGTACAAATTACCAAATATTTCAATTGCCATTAAAACTTCTCCCTCATCTAGAATATAAGGAACATATCCCTTTTTATATGAGTGGAAGTAAATCCAGTTATTTTTACCTCTAAATTTAAAATCTAATTCCTTTACAAGCTTTAGTTCCTTAGAAGTTAAATCGTCTCTATTTCCAAAATTGCATAATATAACATTATCATCTTGATACCTAACCATCTGCTCTTGAGGGAAATTATTTTTATCAAGCATTGTAAAAAAATCTCTTATTGCATCTAGACCTATATAAGCTCCAATGCCATAAAATTCACCTGCCCTACCCATTATGCTGCACATAATAGGTTCTTTATCAGGCAATAATATTGTAATTGTATCCAAATCCCAAAGATGCTCCCATGGTTTTAATTTCTTAATTTTTATTGCAATTTCATAAAGTGCATTCCAATCTTTTAGAGTTGCTTCTTTCCTCAAAATTGACCCTCCTAACTATCTACTTTTCCAGTGTTCTTTGGGATTATCAAATATTTCATCTTCTAGTTTCAAATAATCTTCTTCACTTATTCCTTCGAAGTGGGGTATAAATCGTAAAAATCCAGAATACCCTAGTTCCTTTATTAATGTTCTAGAGCCCTTTTCTATTATTTGTCTGTCTGTGAATTTGCTTTTTCCATTCAATAACATCAATATCCATATCCTTTCTAAGAAAGTCTATAGGATTATATAGTTTAATACTTTTAATTATACTCCTCAAGTTATCTCTATTTCTTTCTATTGTCTTGATAAATTTATAATCACAGATTATAAAATAATTGCAACCTCCATATACAGCTGAAATTTATCCTCATTTATATAAAATTGTGATGGCTGCAATTTATCTGCTTTAACCTTTCATTTACTATATCTCCATAATATTATAATTTTATTTAGAAATAGGATAGCTAAAAACATTTAAACTACCCTATCTATCTTTATTATCAGCTAATTCATAACCGATTCTATATTAGTTTGGAATTTAATATCTAAGTCCTTAAAAGAAAATCTTAAATTTAATGCATCTTCTACATTTGGATCGGTATAGCCTGTATCTTTAAATCCAATCTTCTTATAAAGATTTATGGCTTCAATATCTTTCATTTTTACACAAACTTCAATATTTTCATATCTTCTTTCCACATATAGATAATCCAATATCAATTTTAAAGACTTATATCCATATCCCTGGTTTTGATGTCTAATGTCTATAAAAAACTGTTGTAGCTCGTAGCATTTGGGCTCCTCATTTATATCACGAACCATAAGCATTCCAATAATGTCTTCTTCACTTTTAATTCCAAAAACTCTCGCATTATAATTTCTATAAACATATGCTCTTGCTAAAATTCCCATAGGACTAGCTACATAATCTTTCTGCTCTTCTGATAATTCCAGATTAATTAACTTAGTCCAATTATTTTCGTCTATATCTATTAAATAAGTACTACTTCTTTTAGTAGTTAATCTAACAACTCCATAGTCATCAATTCCATCAAAATGGAATCCTTGTTTCATCCAAAATCTCATATTTCTTTTATTAGACACATTAAGCTCAAAATATTTAGCGCCCTTAGATTTTTCTATTTCCTTGATTATATTAAAAATACCTGTTCCCAAACTATTATCCCTGAATTCAGGTACAATACAATAATCGATTATAAAGCATTTGCCATCCTCAGAATGATAGGTACAATAGGTAGAAAATCCTATCACTTTCATTCTTTTTGCAAATAGTACTGCATATGCCTTATCAATTTCTCTTGAAAATAGCTTGTGCATTTGTTCCTTATATATTGAAGAAGAAAACCACTCTTGCTCTTCTTCTGTCAGCTTTAAACCTAACTCATCATTGGGGAAGATATCTCTTTTCATATATTCATTATGCATATCCCAAAATAATTTAAAATCTTCCTCTGATTTAACAATTTTAATTTCTATGCCTTTTCTCTTCATACAACCCTCCGTTTTTATATTGGGGGCTATTTTAAAGTGTTACCTCCAGCCACTTTTAAGTTTACTATTCTTTTTATTTTCATAAAGCACCACTCCTTTCAAAGTCTATAGAAATTTTCAGACAATCAACAATAGTCAATATATTGTTCATAATCATTGTACCATACAACTTTTATCAAATAAACTTATATTTTCTTAATTTACGTATATCCAAATATAAGCAAACTCGCCACACCATAATACCATATTACAATAGACATATTCACGAGAACAGAAAAGGCATTGAATGTCATCTACACATTCAATGACTCAAACTATTGATATTACCACGTTCTATTGCTTTCCAAGCTTCACGATAACCTC
>CAZWTU010000160.1:0-3256 GCA_964637035.1 uncultured Tissierellaceae bacterium | reverse complement strand
TCTTTTCTGCTATACTTGTCACTAATTCAGATTTGTTCATAATTCATTCCTCCTTGAGTTTATTGTTAAAATATTACTTCTATAATAAAAATAAAATTAAAACCTTTTCCAACATAATTTTTAAATAATATTATGTGTTTTAGCCTGATTCCATAATATATCCATTTCATCTAAGGACATATCTTCTAATGATTTACCCTTTTCCTCTGCCTTTGTTTCCATATACTCAAATCTATTAATAAACTTTTTTATAGTAGTATTTAAAGCAAGCTCTGGATCTATATCTAAATATCTTGTAAGATTGACTATGGCAAAGATTAAATCCCCAATTTCTTCTTCTATTCTTTTATCCCCGACTTGGTAGTCTCCTATGGCCTCTAACAACTCACCATGCTCTTCTTTTATCTTATCCATGGGTCCATCTATATCATCCCAGTCGAATCCAACTTCAGCTGCCCTTTCTTGAATCTTATAGCTCATCATAAGACTAGGCAATCTTGGTAAATCCTTAAATTTGTCTGAAGTTTTACTTATCTTCCTTTTGGCATATTTTAGCTTATTCCAATTATACCTTATTTCATCAGCTTTAGCCAGGTTTTTTTCTTGAAAAACATGAGGATGTCTATAAATTAATTTATTAGCAAGAATCGATGTAATGTCATAGATATTAAACTCCCCATCTTCGAATCCAATCTGACAATGAAATAATACTTGCAGTAACAAGTCACCTAGCTCCTCAATTAAGCCATCAATATCTCCCCTATCTATTGCATCTACTACTTCGTAGGCCTCCTCTATAATGTTTTGACGAATGGATTCGTGGGTTTGTTCAATGTCCCAAGAACATCCATCTTTAGACCTTAGTATACCCATTATACCCAATAAATCTATAAAATCAAATATATTTTTTTCTTTTTCCTCTATTTTTGGGACGTATAGACTAGTTAAGGAACCTATTTCTTGATTTCTATCTAATTTATAAATAGGAAGCTCATGTTTTTTCTCATGTCCTTTTACTCCAGCACTATGTATTAGGTATACAATATATTCATCACCATATACTTCTGATAATGTAAGTTTAATCTCTGATAATATCTTTTGATCAGCTACTTGGGTGATTATCATATCTGAATTTATATCTACAGTTAGGTAGTCAAAGTTGAAGCCATCTACTATTTTCAACCCATTAATAGGATCTTTCCCTACTAACTCTATTAAAGGCTCAATAAAACTCATACCTGATATTATTTCATACTCTATATCACTACTTATAAGTATCTCTACGGTTTTCTCACCTACCATGGGATTTCCTGGAACAAAATAATTTATTATACCGTCCTCACTAGCTTTAGATATAAGGTCTTTAGCTATTTTTTCATATACACTAGCAAAATCATCTTCACTATTATATAAATAATCATAAGACTCATAAGATATGTTCTTGTTTTTAAAATATTCAATAGTAGGATGTTCTTCAGTTCTTAAGTAATTTACATCCCCAGAATGTATTCTTTCAACTGCACCTAATGTAAGTGCATCAATATTACCAGGCCCTAATCCAATTATATATATCTTTCCCATTTTCATTTCTCCTTTGTAAGCCTTATTTCATCAAATTAAATTTGTCTAGTTTATTACCTAACTTCTTACCCTTAGGTATCAAGCTTAAATCCTCAGATGTAATAGACCCTGTAATAATTAATAATATTGCATAAACTAATCCACCCATTCCTATAGCTATTATTGTTGAAAATCTATTACCCAATATATTAATTAAACCACTATAAGTAAATATAGCTGCTATACTCATTCCTAAAGCAGATAGGAAAGGTTTTAAAAATATGTTTTTAAAACTTAATCTTACCTTACTATATTTTATTACAAAAATCAGATCTAACAAAGCAGCTATAGCAAAGGCTACAACAGTAGATATTGCTGCCCCATGTATATTTATACTAGGTATAGCTGTTAAAGTGTAAGAAAGTATTACCTTTACCCCTGCTCCAATAAATAAATTTATTGCAGGAATAATAGGCTTACCTAATCCCTGTAATATGGCAGACAAAGCCTGAACCAAAGTAAGAAATATTACTCCAGGGGCTAGGGTTCTCAAATAACCACCTACCCTTGCAATTACCTCAATAGGATTCTTATAATACAATAATTCTATAATAGGACCTGATAAAACAAATAATCCAAAGGCTGCTGGAAGTCCAATCAATAATATCATCCTAATTCCCGATGAAATTATTTTTGCCAGGTCTTTTTTTCTTTTTCTAGCCTGTGCATCTGCTATTGCCGGTACAAGACTCATTGCTATGGCTATTGAGAAAACTTGAGGTAAATTGATTAGGGTCTGGGCCATTCCCTTTAAATCCCCATAAAGTCCATTAGCCTCTGCCTCAGTATATCCAATAAATTGAAGTCTTTTTAAAACAATGCTAACATCTATAGCGTCCATAACAGGTACAATGGCTGCACCTATAGTTATTGGGACAGCGATGATCAAAAGATCTTTAATTATGGCCTTTACACTGTACTCTTCTTTATATACACTATTTTCTACTTCATTAAGTATTGGCTTTCTTTTATATAAATAAATAAATCCCATAGTTAAGGTTCCTGCTATTGCTCCTAGTGAACCTCCAAAGGAAGCTCCACCAGCTGCCATTGGTATACCCCTATCTAATAAATAATAAGTCAGGAATAATCCAGAAGTTACTCGGAAAAACTGTTCAATTATTTGGGACAAAGCTGTGGGAGTCATGGTTTGACTGCCTTGAAAAAATCCTCTAAAGGCTGCCATAATTGGCACAAATAATAGGGCTGGCACCAAGGCTATTAGGGCATAATAAGCATTTGGATTATCCGAAACTATATAATCTGCTCCAAAAAATAGAAATGCAGAAGTCAAAATTCCCGCTATTAGAAGTCCAATCAAAGAAACCTTAAATACTTTATGTGCCGATTTATAATCACCTATTGCCCTTCTTTCTGATACAAGTTTAGCAATTGCAATAGGAAATCCAGCTGTGGATATGGTAAGCAGCAAGGTATAAAATGGATAAGCTGTTTGATAATATCCCATTCCTTCAGACTGTATAATGTTTGATAAAGGTATTCTATATACTGCACCTAAAATTTTTACAATAGCCCCAGCAATTCCTAGAATAGCTGCGCCCTTTAAAAAATTATTGTTTTTTTTCATATCCATTCCCCCATAACATAATCTTTTATATTATATCACTTAAATTTA
>CAZWTU010000159.1:0-3272 GCA_964637035.1 uncultured Tissierellaceae bacterium | reverse complement strand
TAATAAATTTTATTTTAAAAAAGACTTGTTATATTTTTTAATCTATGTTATACTGTATTAGAACTTAAATTTAGAGTAAATAGTAACACGATATATTTCTATATATACTATTTTATATAGTATACAACTAGATTTTATTAGTGAATTATTAAAATAATTTAAGAAATAAAAATCTAGGAGGTATACACTATGAATGGTACAGTAAAATGGTTTAACGCAGAAAAAGGTTTCGGATTTATTACAACTGAAGAAGGCGACGACGTATTCGTACATTTTTCACAAATTGAAAAAGAAGGTTTCAAAACTTTAGACGAAGGTGAAGAAGTAGAATTCAACGTAGTTGAAGGAGAAAAAGGTCTTCAAGCAGAAAATGTTGTTTCTAAGTAATTGACATTTTAACCCTAGGATATTTTATATTCTAGGGTTTTTTAATATGTATTTTTAACTGGGAAAATTAAATATAGCCATAGGATTATCTGATTAATTCTATGGCTATATTTATAACTAGATTTATACTCATGTTCCGTGTATAATAATTTATGGTATTAAGGTTAAAATAGGCTTACAATTTACCTAAGCTATAAAATTGACAGTAGGTAAAAAACAACTTTCTCCTCTGCCATGATAGATTTAGGTGGTTTTAAAGAAGTAAATGATATTTATGATTAAGAGACTTAAATGAATGTAGAAAATTAAAATTGAAAAGGCTGGGTGATTATATGGAAATAATTAATGAATTGAAATCTTTAAAAGAAATTATATGGTATAACCCAAAATATAATGATTTTGCGCAAATAGAAGAAAGTTTGCCCATTGCTATGGAAGAGGTTTTAGATGCGGAAGCTAGGCTTAAAAGATTTGCACCATATATAGCAAAGGTATTTCCTGAAGTTAGAGATGGGATAATCGAATCCTCTGTTAATAGAATAAATAATATGAAGGCTAGAATGGAGAAGGACTTTAATAGTAAAATTTATGGAGATCTATTATTAAAAAGGGATGATTTATTACCTATTGCTGGATCTATAAAGGCACGTGGTGGGATTTATGAAGTTCTAAAACATGCGGAAAAACTGGCATTAAATGAAGGTCTAATAAATTTAGATGATAATTATAGTAAACTTGATAATAGGGAAATTAGGGAATTATTTGCAGATTACACTATTCAAGTAGGTAGCACTGGTAACCTAGGACTTAGTATCGGAATTATAAGTGCAAAAATAGGATTCAGTGTAATTGTTCATATGTCTTCAGATGCAAAGAAGTGGAAGAAAGATATGCTTAGGGAAAAAGGAGTAAAGGTTGTAGAATATTCATCAGATTATTCTAAGGCAGTAGAAGAAGGAAGAAGATTGTCAGATAATGATCCTAAGAGCCACTTTATTGATGATGAGAATTCTAGAGACTTGTTCTTAGGCTATACAGTTGGGGGCATTAGGGTCAAGGAACAATTAGAAGATATGGGAATTATAATAGATAAGGATCATCCTCTGTTTGTATATCTACCTTGTGGAGTAGGTGGGGGACCTGGTGGAGTTGCTTATGGACTTAAATTGCTATATGGAGACAATGTAGAGTGTTTCTTTGCAGAGCCTACTCATTCTCCTTCCATGTTATTAGGGCTTGCAACTGGAAAGCATGATAAGATTTCGGTTTTGGACATAGGTTTAGATAATAAGACAGAAGCTGATGGATTAGCTGTGGGTAGGCCCTCATCCTTTGTTGGGCGAATTATGGATAAACTTTTAACAGGGGTTTTTACAATAGAGGATGAAAAGCTTTATATGTTTTTAAAACTACTTTATGAGGAAGAAAATATATTTTTAGAACCTTCAGCCCTTGCAGGTTTTTCTGGCCCTATTTTTACTTCATCTAAGTATAAAAATGAAAATATTACTCATATGTGTTGGGGGACAGGAGGGAGCTTAGTTCCAAAAGAATCAAGAAAAGAAATGCTAGAATATTAATAGATATACCGTATAGCACTATCTTAGTAAAATAAATAAAAATACAATAAGCTAATAAAATGACAGGATATATAAATATATTTTGTCATTTTTTTATTAATTATTATTTATTGGAATTGTTAATAATCCAAATTTATAGTAGGTAATTGTAACCAATTTAGGTGGGAGTTTTTAAGAAACAGAATTAATATAATGGATTTTAAACTATTTAAGGGGAAAACTTATCAATAAGGAATTTGATATAATACTATACTAAACACCTTATTGGTCTACAATGGTGATTATATTACAATTACTAGAGACCAATTTCAAAAAAATATACACTTATCAAAATTTATTATATAAATCTTGACTTCCCTGGGTAATCTATGGCTAGCTAGAAAAGTATACAAACTATTATAAACATTGACTTTATATTGTAATTATACCCTTTTAATGTTAAAATTAAGATATAAGACATCTTGTTTGTCGGTAATTCTATAAATTTCTGGAAATATGTATTTGGGGGGATGTAGTTGAATATACAGTTGGTTGAAGAAACTATTGAAAAGTTAGATTCTGTGACTTCTAGTAAGATTATCTTAGGGGAAAAAGAAGATTTTTCAGAGGTTCATATTGTTTCAAATGGGACTAGGGCTGCAAAACAAATAGTAAGGGATGTACAATCCGTTCTAAAAGCTACATATAACATTCAAATAGATCATAAAAAGATAAGTATAGCAGAAATTCAGGATGAAAGTCTAAGCAAGGTTCAATCTAGGTTGAAGCTAGTTTCCATATCACATGATAATAAAGGAACAAAGGCTATTATAAAAGTATCTTTGGACAACCATAAGGATGTTTTTGAAAATTCTACTATGGGAATTAACACAAGTAGAAATATAGCTAGGATGCTGGTGGATGTTACATTGAAAACTGTGGAAGATGCACATGGATATGAGGATACTTTTATACTAGAAGATATAAAGGTAGTGGATTTTTCCACAGAGAAAGTAGTAGTCGTTGTTATAACTTGTATAAAAGATGGGTATATGAAAAGGCTCTGCGGTTCAAGTTTAATAGATACTGATTATAAGGAAGCTGTAGTAAAAGCTACCTTAGATGCACTTAATAGATATACATTAAAGTAGATATCAATGCCGGCTAATAAATTATTTTTTAAAAACAAGCGAAGCGAATATAGCATGCTGTACTAGCGAATCAGCATAGCATCCTAAAAAGGAGGCTATATTCAATGAAAAAGAGAATTACTATGGCACTATTTAGTATTTTAGCTTTAGCTTTATCGGCTGGAGCAAATTGGAC
>CAZWTU010000158.1:0-3281 GCA_964637035.1 uncultured Tissierellaceae bacterium | reverse complement strand
TCAACTTCTTCTAGCTTATCTCTTTGATAGATAAAGCCATGATCAGCAGTAATATAAACACTAGTTGCATTACCATAATTTCTTAAGTCTCTTATTAGCTTAGAAATTTCATCTATAGCCATATCAGTACTATCAAAAGCTTTGATTTCAGTAGCTGCAACATCTCCCATAGCATCAATAGTATCATGATAAATATAATTTAAATTCTTTCCCTTATAAAACTCTGACATTTCAGCTGTATTCATCCCTAAAAGCTCCTTATAGGATATAGCAGTACTTTCTTCTAATTCATTAGACAGTATCTGGCATCTACCTTCCATACTACCTGAATTTATCTTATCTAAGTAAATAAATCCATTGTCTCGTAATTCCATATCTTCTGGAGGCAATAACCTTGCCATTCCAAATTTAGTTGTAGTAGGTAATCCAGCAATTAAAGGTTTTAATTCAACACTAGCTAAACTTTCAGCATCTAGAACATCACATAGTTCAGCTGCAACTTCATATCTTAAAGCATCAGATATTATTACAAATATCTTTCTTTTATCTTCAACCCATGGTCTTATATATTCATCATAAAAGTTCTTTTGTTTTATAGTTCCTGGAATATCCCAATTATTATTTAAATTACTTTCAATTGATTGTGACCAATTGTAACTTAGGTCCATCATAAACCAATTAATATATATTCCTTCCACCATAGTCCTAAGCTTTTGTAATATCTGACTACTACTATTCTTATCAAAGGCAATATAAAACTTTCTATAATATAAATCCATTAAATAATATTTATCTACATAGGACTTAATCATATTCTCTGGTAATTCAACTGGAATAGACCCATTTTCCTTTCTAAATTCAAACATCTTCATAGTATTAAATAAGCCTTCATAAATATACTTATAATCATCATAGAAATGCTTTGTTTTCCTAAGTCGGATCAGCTTTCCATATTCCTCATAATCTTCAAGTTTATCTTCTAAAGAAGAAGTAATATATAAGATAATTGCCTTATCAATACTCGGGAATATATCTATACTTCTTATTTCATCAATGGCTATGGACTCAAATAGTCTTGCAAATCCAATTTCCTCCTCAATCTCTTCAGCATATTTGTTATATATTTTACAATCAGATTTATGATTCATCCATCGATCTAGGAAGATGGTACAAGACCCTTTTCCATAATCTCCAATGGCATTTTTAAACATATCTAACCTTTCTTCTTGAATAAAAGTACTAACTGTAGTAATCATCATATGAATTAATAATCTTTTTAAAGATTTATCCGCTTCCATATATCCATAGTTTTTCCCTACATAATACCAAAATCTATCCAGATCAAAGAAATTATCTATTAGGTCTAAATATTTATTTTCATCATTGTCCAGACTATCCATTAAAATAGTCCTAAGGGATTCTTCAAAGCTTAAAGTTCTTTGATTGGTTAAAACTGAAATTATGGCTACTTCAATAATCTCCTCACTAAATTTGTCTATATTATAAGATTCAAACCTTTCTCGCCTAGCTATAGCTCTGAAAAACTTCTTATTATCTAATACTACCTTTCTAAGTTCTTCAGGAATACCTAGCTCTCTACTATAAGTAGAAATCTCATCTGCATAGAAAACAGTAGAATATAAAATATTATCTAAAAGCCAATTATCATTATCTTCCTTTAAAGCTTCTTCTGTATATATTAAATAATTGGATTCTTCATCTTCTACTTCTAAAATATGCTTTGTTTTAAAATAATTTTTATCATGTAATATATGTTTTTTCACATTATCTATTTCCATCTGATCAAATAATTCTTTAAAAGCCTTGTCCCTATCTTCCCAGTAAACAATCTTTCTTCTCTCACCATCTTTAAGAGGCGAATTGAAAATATCTATTAAAGAAGATCTTATTTGTTCTTTACTCATTAAATCACCTCTATATTTTATATACTATCATATGATTTCATTTCTATAACTTTTCTACTCCATCTGATAAAGTGTATCTCACAGGATTCGTTAGTTTTAATACCTCTTCTTCCTCCAAAGCACGATTAATCCAATTAGATATTTGTGATTTATTTACATTCAATACATCACTCAATTGTTTTTGATTCTTAGGTTTTTGCAAAGCCTTTTTAATATAAGGTAAAACTACATCATATAAATCTAAATGTTTTTCATCCTGTTTTTCAACATTATCATTAATCTCCATTACTTTACTGGCCTTATCTTCAAGATTTGTATCTATGTTATAAATATTTATTTGCTTATAATCTTCAGGAACATAATCTCCTTTTACACTATTAACAAAGAACTCTTTAATACTTTCATTATTATCCTTCACACAACTCATACTAATTGGTTTTCCTCCCAATTCTATAAGTTTCTTATTTCCAAGCGGAACACTCTTCCCACTTCTAACAAATAATGGTACCCAAGCTTTTTTAAGATTCTCTACTGCTCCTGTCCAAGTACCCCCTTTGTTCTCTGTTGATGAAACTGCAACCACATATTGGGCTAAGGCATAAACATACTTGTTCCTATCCATTGCACTATATACCGAAAATCTGGCATCCGGATTTACTGTTGATAACAATAGCATTTTTCCTTCTAATATGGCATTTCTAATATGTCTTTCCCTTATTTTATTGCTTAAGTTGTTTGCTACTATAGATACCGTACATCCATTTACTTCAATGGAAGTATTTTCTGCAATAGAATCAACACCTTTAGCCCCTCCAGAAATAATCACATACCCTTCTTTTGAAGCTTTGCTAGCAATCTTCTTTGTAAATATAATACCCTCTTCATCAACATCTCTTGATCCCACTATTGAAATTCCTTCTCTATTAGCTAAAGATAAATCACCACTATAAAAAATAATTGGTGGAGATTGTTTTTTTAATATACTTTTAAATCTTTGGGGGTAATTTGCTTCAGCTCTAGTAGTAATATAAATTCCTTTACTTACAAGTTGTTCTATTTCTATTGCTATGTTCCCACCTCTACTCAACAGAAACTCCAAACGTTCAAGTTCTTCACTATTTAAAAATAATTCTTTCCTAAGCACTTCACTATTACTTTCTAAAAGTGTGGACGGACTTTTAAGCGAAGAATTTACTATTCTGTCTACCAGCTTATTCCATTGAGGCACTGTATAGGGTCTATATTTCTTTTTCATATCAGCACTCAATCCTAAATCAGAACATATTAGAATTGTTGCTAAACTGTCCTGGCATAATTTAGCCATTAATCTAAACCTCCTTCTGCAGTGGAAGCAAT
>CAZWTU010000157.1:0-3339 GCA_964637035.1 uncultured Tissierellaceae bacterium | reverse complement strand
TGGTTTTGAGCATCAATACACATTCTATTCACTCAATATATTAATTGTAATAGGAGAAATAATGTACAAGAAGGTAAATTAAGATGATAGGGAGGAAAATAACTACCATATTTTAAATAAATTTATAGTTTTTATTCCAATAATGATATTACTTGAGGGAATTAGCTTACTGATATTTTCATAGGGGGGTACCTTTACGCAAAACCCTCTATATTTGCGTATTAATATCATACCTAACACCCCAACCCATACAGAAATCCTAAGATTAAAAAACTCCTTTGGAGTTTTTTATTTTCCCCAAAACCTAGCCCAATCGGCTAGGTTCAAAAGTAAAAATAGGTGATATAGTTTAAATATGAAGTAATAAAATATAGAGCTAGTTAAACTAGTCAAAATATTTAGGGGGGAAATCATGAAAAAAAATATGTTTAGGATTACTATAGTAGTGATTATTATGATTATGGTCACAGCACTTGTTGGGTGTGGTGAAAAAGAAGTTGCCAGCAAAGATTACAAGGCAGATGAAGTTAAAAATATTCTCATTGAAACCTTAGATGTAGATGGGGATGAGGTAAGTGTGGAAGACAGCGACATTGGAACATTTATAGGCTATGGTGATTGGGGTACTTGGTTTGACGTTTATATTCTTAATGACCCAAAAGATGCTTTAGACAAATTTGAATTTCTAACTTTAGCAGGAGATTTTGATGACAAGCGGGTAGACAAAAAGAATCATAAGCTTTGGGT
The DNA here is from genome assembly GCA_964637035.1 of uncultured Tissierellaceae bacterium. Taxonomy (GTDB): domain Bacteria; phylum Bacillota; class Clostridia; order Tissierellales; family Tissierellaceae; genus CAZMMV01. Next base: position 2,592 of record CAZWTU010000157.1, on the reverse strand, counting down.
AGAGGAGATTACAAATGACTTTGATGAGGATGATACCAGTTATGTGCTATTGGCTATGAAAGGCAATCTTGTATTTTCAATCCATAGTGGTGTAGAACCTGAAGTTATCATTAAGGCATTTGACCTTGATTGATTGGAAAGTCAAAAGAATATAATTAAATAAGATATAGAAAGTAGACCTTTTACAGATAGAAATATTGTGGGGGGTCTTTTTTATATATTTGTTAAAAAATCATAGAAAACATAAGCATAGGTGAATATATATAATATAGAATTAAGTTTAAGGAAATCAATAAAAACCTAGCCCATACGGCTAGGTTAAGTTAATATATTTTTTGATATACTAATAATAAATCTATTAATAAATTAAATAAACAATAAGATAAAAAAGCTAATAAAGAAAAATATATAAACAAGGGGGAGCTAGTAATGAAAAAGATTATATCTATAATTCTTGTATTTTTAATGGTGTTTAGCCTTACAGCTTGCGGTGGGAAAGATCCTGTGGAGGAAGATCCTAATGTTGGCATATGGCATGCTGTGTTTGCTACTTTTGATGGGGAAACACTTAGTGCTGAGGACTTGTATGATGATGGTTTTTCTCTAGACTTTAGGGCTGGTGGCAAGTGTGTAGTGGTAATAGACGGAGAGAGGGAAGAGGGCAAATGGACTTTTGATAATGGTCAATTAGTGATTGCACGTAAGGGTGATGATGATTTTAAAGGTAATATAGAAGGAGGCATTTTGACTCTTGTAAATTTATTAGATACTGGCATGGATGTAACTTTTGAAAAGGAGGGTGGTTCAGTGGCTGCTAATTTCCCTACAGAAAATTATGATGATGATCCAGGCGAAGAAAATGTTATTGGAGGAGGACTCAGCCAATTGCAAGAGTGGTGGCATGGAGACTGGTACGGATATTGGGAAACCCATAGCGAAACAGATAACTATGTAGATTTTCAAGAGGGGCGCTGGGAGTGTTTTGCTTTAATCCAAATGAATCCTGATGATACAGGTGATATCTACCTATGGGATCCAGAGGGTGACTTTGCCATGGCAAATATTTCAGTTAGTGAAGATGGGGGCTCAGGAGAAATGGGGGCTGCTATCTCTAATAATGGCCAACTTTGGTTTGGAGCTGAAATAGGTCATGCTGATTGGATTATAGACCCTAGTCTTTATGGATATGAAAATTATATGGTAATTGATGGTCGATATAATGACGAATTAGGTGGAGGATTTAATTATATTGTACATCTTCGACCTTGGGGTGAAACCTGGGATGAAAATTTAGAAGATGAGAGGCCACTTTGGTATGATACTTGGTATCTTTCTGCCTACAATGTGGCAAGTATGTGGGAGGCTATTGAAGATCGTGACGGGCATATTCATTCTCAAATAGGCAATATATCTGTAGCAGAACAAGGAGAGCCTTTAGATTCTAGTCCTAGTGATATTTCTGTTAGTGCTGATATTAGCAATATTAAGGGTAAAACAATTAACGCAGGTAATATTAGCCTACTTTGTCCAGATGGTTGGGTGAGTTTTACTATACCGGATTATATATCTAGTGAGGAAAATGCTGTAAATCCGAATGGATTAGACCTTCGTAAAGGGTCAGAAGGCGAAGGCTATGAATGGATGATGCCTATGGTAGAAGTTCAGTATTATGAACATGGTTGGAATGACAAACCTGAAAACAACTATGGAGGTAAGTCTGAAGAATGGGGACCGGTAGAACTTGGTGGTAGGACATGGAAAGGATTTATTGGTATAGATGATGAGAAGGCAATTATTTGGACAAAAGCTAATAGTGAGTATTCCCAGATTGTAGTTAGAATGGAACTTGAGGCAGAAGGAGTGGAGATTTCACTTAATGATGCAGATGTTCAAGCAATTATCTCTAGTATAGAAGTTCCATAAAGGAACTAGATATCTATTATTGGAATAAGTGAAACTTGCTATGGAATGTATGATAGTCAGTGGGGTTAGATAAGTAATCCTTGAAGACTCTTGTGCATAATAAAAAGTTGTTTATAATAGATTATAGGGTAATAGGTATGCAAGTTGAAGAATTTGCAATAAGATATTATTATACAAAATATAAGGGGGTAATAAAATGGGATTAATAAAAGCACTTAGTTCAGCAGTAGGTGGAGGACTTGCTGACCAGTGGCTAGAGGTAATTGAGCCTGATAATATGGGCAATGACACCGTATTTACGTCAGGAGTAGCCGTTAGAAAAGATAGTAGGAGAGGATCCAATAAAAAAGGGACAGCCAATACTGTTTCAAATGGTTCAATAATCCATGTATATCCTAATCAGTTTATGATTTTAGTAGATGGTGGTAAGATAGTAGACTATACGGCAGAAGAAGGATATTTCAAAGTTGACAATTCAACATTACCATCATTATTTAATGGGGAATTTAAAGATTCTTTAAAGGAAACCTTCGGCCGTATAAAATATGGTGGGGTACCGTCAAGCTCCCAAAAAGTCTATTATATAAACTTGCAAGAGATAAAGGGGATTAAGTTTGGTTCACCCAATCCATTAAATTACTTTGATGATTTTTATAATGCAGAATTATT
>CAZWTU010000156.1:0-3343 GCA_964637035.1 uncultured Tissierellaceae bacterium | reverse complement strand
AAATTGTCAGAAGAAGAACTATATGAGATGGAAAATAGTGCTTGTCCTTCTTGTGGATCTTGCTCAGGTATGTATACTGCCAACTCTATGAATTGTATGACAGAGGCATTGGGAATGGCCTTGCCAGGAAACGGAACTATACCTGCTGTCTATGGGGAGCGGATACGACTTGCCAAATACTCCGGTATGCAGATTATGAAGCTGATAGAAAAGGATATAAGACCAAGTCATATATTAACAGCTAAGGCTTTTGAAAATGCACTGGTAGTAGATATGGCACTGGGATGTTCTACAAATACAGTATTGCACCTATCAGCAATTGCCTATGAAGCAGGAGTAGATATGGATTTAGAAAAGATAAATCACTTTAGTAAGAAAACACCAAATCTATGTAAACTTAGTCCAGCTGGGCCAGACCATATAGAAGACCTTTACCATGCAGGGGGAATAAGCAGTCTAATGGCAGAATTAAATAAAAAAAATCTCTTGGACCTGACTGTCCAAACAGTCTTGGATAAAAATTTAGGCGAAATTATAATAGGTAAAGAAACAGATGACCATACTGTAATTAGGTCAATAGATAATCCTTATAGTGAAAGCGGAGGTATAGCAGTACTTAGAGGAAACCTGGCACCAGAAGGGGCAGTAGTTAAAAGATCTGCAGTGGCTGAAGAGATGCTGGTACACAGTGGACCTGCCAGGGTATTTGAAGGTGAAGAAGATGCAGTTGAAGCCATATTATCTAATAATATAAAGGATGGGGAAGTCCTAGTTATTAGGTATGAAGGCCCAAAGGGTGGTCCAGGAATGAGGGAGATGCTCTCCCCTACATCATCTTTAGCAGGCATGGGAAGAGATAAGGATGTTGCCCTAATAACAGATGGTAGATTTTCTGGTGCAACTCGTGGTGCAGCAATAGGTCATGTATCACCAGAGGCAGCACTAGGAGGGCCAATTGCATTTGTAGAGGACGGAGATTTAATAGAAATAGATATGAATAAGGGTAGTTTGAATCACGTCTTATCTGAGGAAGTCCTAAAGGAAAGAAAATCAAACTGGACACCCAAGGAGTCTAATGTAAAAGGATATCTAAAGAAGTACAGAGACATAGTAAGATCTGCATCAACAGGGGCAATATGTAAATCTTAAAAAGAAGATAATATAAAACAATAGATAGAATAAAATTACAGGGGAAGACTTATATTTCTCCTGTAATTTTTAATTTTGACAGGTAGACCATCCGAAACCTGTGAAAACTATCTATTTTCATGTTTTGTCATTAGATGAAGAAACTAAGCGATGAACACAAAATCGTAAAGCATGATTTTGCTTCCCTATTTTTCAGAGCCTAGCGAAGAATCTGGCCTTTTCAATATATTCAAGATCCCTCGTTTCACTGGGGATGACGGATAAGCAAATTTTCACCGGTCTCACACTGTCCCTATTCTATTACATGTTAAATCTTGAAAAAGTATATGTACATTATTTATATAGAATGATACAATTAACTTGAGCAGTCTTAGTTAATTGGAGGTGGCTATATGGAAAAGCTTACTAGAAGATTTTTATTTGGAGATTTCTACAATATTGAAGCCTATGAAGAGTATTTTGCAGAGATGTCTAGAAAAGGCCTTCATTTAGAAAAAGTGGGAAGGATCTTTGGATATTTTCGTCAAGGTGAACCTGAACATTTAAATTATAGGATAGATATGTTTAAAAAAGATGAAAAAGATATAAAAATAAAAAAACATAGAGAAAAAGATTGGGAACTTGTTGGCATTCGAGAAGCATTTTTAGTCTTTTCTTCAAAGGAAAATTCAGGCTTAGATGAATTATACCAAACACCAGAAGAGCAAAGATTAGCATTAAAACATGCATCAAAAAAGTCTTTAGCTAGTAATATTGGAGAAATTTTGTTGGCTATATTTGCCCTGGTAACTTTAATAGGTGTTTTTTATATGGAGATAGAAATCCGCAAAGGCTTCTTTTTGTCATTGGTAGATGGGAGTGTTCTAATTACCATTTGGCCTGTTCTTATAGCATTTATTGGCCTAATACGGCAAAGATGGCATACAAATAGAATAATGCGGACATTGAAATCTGGACAATACCTAAGTCATTACGGGAATCATTTCTTAGCAAGGACTATTTATACTTTTAGAAATATAGCTTTTGTATTATTTATAGTTGTTTTATTTTATCCCATATATCAAAGTACAAGAACTAGTGTATTTGAAGATGCGATTATGGAAGATTTGCCCATAATAAAACTTGCAGATATTGAGACTGAAGAATATGCTTACCCTTCAGGTTCTTATAATAGCATATATAAAACTTGGAGCCTTTTTGTACCTGAAGGCTATGATCTAGGGGAAAGCATAGAGATTAATGAAGAGGGTGGAGATCTATACGAAGTAAGTATATTATCAGAATATTATCTAGGAAGATTTGATATTATAGCCAAGGGTTTAGAAGGGGACATACTTCACAGAGAAGAGCGTAGACATAAATTAAAACTAAATAAAATCTTAGAAGAAGATGGATTAATTTGTTATGGTGGGGAAGATGAAGATAAGAAGATTTTATTAGCTAGAAAGGGTAAGCAAGTAATTTATATCAGATATTATGGGGAAAAATCTTTAGATGAACTAATGAAGGCTACAATAAAGAAACTAGAAGGCTAATTATATAGATTGATAGTATTTTTAAATTTTAATGATATAATATAGTTGATGTCACTCTTTTAAAGGGGGATTTGTATGAAAGATATTAATGTTATGGTATGTGTTACCCAACAGAGAACCTGTGAAAGGTTAATTTTAAGGGGTCATAAATTAATAAAATCAGAAAATGATAATTTATATGTTATACATGTGGTTAATGAAAAAGGAATGTTTCTAGAACATCATAATGATGGAGAGGCATTAGAATATTTATTTGATGTATCAAAAAAGGCAGGGGCAAATTTAACTGTACTTAGGTCAAAGGATATTATGAAGACTATGGTAGAATTTGCTGGAAAGGCTCATATTAGTCATATTGTAATTGGAGCTAGACCTGAGGAAGGGGAGGTCCAAGATCAAAACTTTGGATTAAATTTGAAAAAGGCTCTGCCAAATATTGAATTTTTAACATTATAAGCCAAAATGGACAATTCAGGACCAGTGAAAAACTATCCATTTTAATGTTTTGTCATTCCGAATGTAATGAGGAATCTGGTGTTTTAATACATTAAGATCCTTCGACAGGCTCAGGATGACAGAATAAAACTTTTTCAGTAGTTCTAGAGGTTTATTTTGTTTTAATAGCTTAGGTGGTGGGTCTTATTAGTAAAAATAGATGG
>CAZWTU010000155.1:0-3369 GCA_964637035.1 uncultured Tissierellaceae bacterium | reverse complement strand
GGCATGGAAACCAAGAACATCACCATATGCTTTCCAAGGCCTAAGAGCGGATGGCCTAGATTTATTAAACAAGGCAAAGATTCAAACTAAAATGCCTATCATATCAGAAATTACTAATCCTGCTCATATAGAAATATTTATTGATAAGGTGGATATATTTCAGGTAGGCGCAAGGAATATGCAAAACTTTGAAATCCTAAAGGAATTAGGGAAGACAAACAAACCAGTCCTTATAAAAAGAGGATTTGCCAATACTTACGAAGAACTTCTAATGTCTGCAGAATACGTTATGAGTAGTGGAAATGAAGAGGTTATACTATGCGAAAGGGGTATTCGTACAAGTGAAACTTATACAAGAAACACCCTAGATATAAGTGCAATACCTGCCTTAAAGAGGTTGAGTCATTTGCCAGTTATCGTAGATCCAAGTCATGCCACTGGTATACATTGGATGGTAGAGCCACTATCAATGGCAGCTATAGCAGCAGGAGCAGATGGTTTGATTATAGAAGTACACAATGATCCTAAAAATGCCTTATGTGATGGAGCCCAATCCTTAACGTATAAATCCTTTAAAGAAACTATGGAGAAATTACGTCCAATAGCTGAGGCTGTGGGTAGAGAAATATAAACTATAAAATATAAAGCTCCTTTTAAATAATACATTATACACCAAAACAAACAATTTATGTTATAATTGGAAATGGGTTATAAATTTATTACAAAGGAGAAGTATTATGGAGTTTAAATATGAAGTAACAGAAGAGGATATGATAAAGGGCACTTTATATAATGTGAAGAATTCACCGGAAAGAAAAAAGTCTTATAATAGGGCTAGGTATTTATTGCCAGCCATGGCGGGTTTCCTACTGTTTAATTTCAATAAAATCACCTCGGTAGATAATAAGCTATTTTGGGCTGTTTTTGCCATACTATTTGTTTTAATATGGATAATCAGGTTTCCTAAGTCTTATGAGAAATAAATTAGAAAAATGATGAAGAAGATTAAAAAAGATAAAGGTACAACATACATTGTATATAAAGAAACTATGATAGTAGAAGAGAATAATATAAAAATTATTAGTGAAAATTCTAGTAATGAGATCTCAACAGCAGAAATAAAAAAAGATAGCATAAAAAAAGTAAAAGTTTATGATGATATGATACTTATTTATAACAATAGCTTTGATCCTCATATTGTTTCAACAAGAAACTTTACTGAAGAAATTAAAACTGAACTTTTAGAAAAACCGGGAAGTAAATAAATGTGAATATTTTGAAAAAGATTATAGAGAAGCCTAGAAGGAAGTTATTATTTTTCTAAGCTTCTCTGGTACATTAATCCTTTAATATAAGTTAATTAAAATGCTCTATTTTTATATTTTTAGGATCACTAAAATTAATAATTTCTTCCCGGCCACCAATAAAATCTCCTTCGTATGTAACCTTTACCTTAATTCCTTTAACTAACTCTCTGATGGCAGCTTCATCCATATCCCCTATATGTACATATAATCGAATTGTTTCCTCATGGCTTGAAAATCTCCATGCTGGTCTAGATTTAACTATGTCAGAGGAAATAGAAAACAACACATTTTCTTCATAATTATCAAGTTCAAAAACAACAGCTTTAAAAGAATTAACATTAAAAATACTTCTGTTTGTAACCTTTAAAGTACAATTAATAGTTATGTAGTCTTCTGGATTATCACTAGGTAGCTTATCTTTGAATGAATGTATAATAAATGTTGTTCCATCTTCTTCTTTAACAAAATCATTATTTAATGTATTCTCGGCAAAGAATCTTATCTCTATTGGTTTTACTTTAAGTGGTCTCCAAATTTGTGTGTAGAGAGCAATGCCTAATATTAGTATTAATATTAATGAGATGTTTATTATTATTTTTTTCTTTTTCTTCATTTTTTATCTCTCCTAATAAGATAGTAATAAATATTTAACATTAAATTTAATGGCTACCTAATATTAACATTTTGTCAGGTAAATGTAAATACTTTTAAAAAGTTTTAAAATAAACTACTTTTATATTGACAATTATAAAAGTAGGTAATATATTATATTTATATATGTAACATATTACATAATTTAAAAAGTGTGGTTACTGAAGCTTTTAAATTTAGATAAAGACTTAAACTTAGGAGAGTGAATAAAATTGGATAGGTACAAAATGTTAGAAGGTATTGATACTAAAAGGGCCTTGTTTGGTACGTTTTTCGCATTTGATAATAGGCTACAAACAGCAGGAGATGCTTTTTATGAAGAAATTACAGTAAAGCAGTTTTTCCTATTAATTGCCTTATATCTATTTAGAGGAAAGCATCCAACAATAGGGGAGTTATCTGAAGTAATGGGAAGTTCCCATCAAAATGTTAAGCAACTTGTTAATAAGCTTGTAAAAAGTGGACTTCTTAAAACTTATTCTGATCCACAAGATAGAAGAAAACTAAGAATAATGCATACTGAAAAAATGAAAGATTTTAATGAAAAATATAGAAGTAAAGAGATAGAATTCTTAGACAAATTCTATGAAGGTGTTTCAGATGAAGAAGTGAAAGCAACATTTAATACCATATCAAAAATAGAAAATAATCTTATAAATATTAGAAATGAATATAAGTAAAAGGAGCGAATTTACTATGATTGTTATAGTTTCTGACGACAAAAAAGAGAATATTGGCAAGTCTATTTACGATTATTTGAAGAAAAGAGATATTGAAGTAAGTTTTATATCTGCTAGCGAAAGAGATATAAAGCCTTGTTATGGCTGTAATGGCTGTGTAGACAAAACGTACGGCAAGTGTATTTTTAGAGATGATATGGATCAAATTCTTCCTATTCTACTAGAAGGGGATATTCAAATCTTTACTTCACCTCTTGTGTGGGGAGGATTATCATATGATGTTAAAAAGATATTGGATAAGACAGCTCTTATTGGTGATAGATTTTATAATATAAATAATAAAGAATTAGTAAAAGGAAGCATTAGTAAAAATAAAAAGACTGTGGGAATAGCTGTTAGTGATCAGTTATCTGCAACAGAGGAAAGTGATTTTGAATACTTCATTAAAGAATTAAGTATTATTACAAATGTTGACTACATAGCAAGGGTCGTAGAAACTTCAATAACAGAGAGTGAATTAGAAAATTTAATCAAGGAGGTGCTTGCATAATGAATTATTTAATAATTAATTTAAGTCCAAGAATAAAAGGCAGTAGCGCAATGCTTACTGAGTATTTTGCTGATAGAATTCGTGGAAATGAAAATATTGTAGAAAGCATAAGCCTCTATAAGCATCTTAAAAATATTGATATAGTTATAAATAAAATAAAAGAAGCAGATTCTATAATCAT
>CAZWTU010000154.1:0-3376 GCA_964637035.1 uncultured Tissierellaceae bacterium | reverse complement strand
ATTCTAATAACTTTTTCTCATAAAGCTGCTTTTTGATACTTTATTCTTACCTTGACAATTTATTCTACAATGATATTATAATATATAATGTGCACTAAATGCATTATGATTATGTATTAATGATATAAATAAAGATATTTATAAATATGTTATAATTGAAATAAGGGTTAGCAGCCAATAAATTACCTGCTACATCTTATAGTGAATTTCATAAATATACTTTACAATAGATTCGTGCTTACATTTTTTAATTCGCTGTTAAGCTTTATTATCCGACTATACCATCCATTATATATTTATCTAAAAATAAGAAAATTATAAATATGTTATAATAAGGATAAAATGATAAATAAGGGGGATATTACATGCATAATAATTTGGATACAATTATTAAATTTGCAAGTATGCTATCTAAGACTTTTGGTAAACTTATTCAAATCACAGTAAGTGACAAGGAAAAATACATATTTGTAGAAAATGTCATTGAGAATGAAGCTTTTGTTGGAGGAACTATTTCAGATAATGAAAGGTACTTTTTAGAAGATCCAGAAATTAGCAAGTTACCATTTATTGCCAATTATAAGTCTTTATCTCATAATATGACTAAATTACGTTCTTCCACCTTCTTTTTTAAAGATGAAAAATCAAATATAGAATATCTACTCAGTATAACAACAAATGTAGACGACTTAATACAGGTAAGGGGAATATTTGATATCTTTATAAACGGCCACCCAACACCTACAGATGAAATGAGCAAATATAAATCACCAAATATTGATGGGGTACCAAAATTAAACCTATCAATCACTGAGATTATCGAAGCCGTTGTACAAGAGGGTCAAAAACGCTTTGGCACAATTGTAAAACGAATGACAAGAAAAGAAAAGGAAAGTCTAATCCGTGAAATTCATTCCAGAGGATTATTTCTTATTAAGGGAGCAGTAACTGAAACAGCAGATAAACTTAATTATTCAGAAGCTACAATTTATAGATATTTACAAAAATTAGAGGAGGAATAGTAGTGAAAACTATTTCTGAGAATACTGTATTAAAAGCACTTAAGGAAAATAAATTTAATATCGAATCAATAAAAACACTAACGGGAGGATCTAATCATTATGTATTTGCTGCCAAAACCATAGAGGGCAAAGATATAATCATTAAATTCCCAAAAATTCGTGAGACAGAACTTGCTTTTACAGATGGCCACAAGGATACACTATTTGGAGGTCAACTATCTTTAGAAAGAGAATCATATCTTTTTGATCTTGTTAGGAATGCTGGATTACCTGCACCAGAGGTTTATGGCATTTATCCTACAGACCAGGGAGATTGTATTGTTGTGGAATGTTCACCTGGATGTAATCTTATGGATTATATGGAAAATCATTCACATTCTCTTGATGTTTTTCTTGATATAATGAAAAGTCTTGCTAATGATTTTAGGCTTTTACATAAAACACGATACAAAAGCTTTGGCAATATAATGGAGGATTCTGAAATTGAACCTGCCGGTGTAAGCAATTTTGCCGACAGATACCTTCCTATAAATGATATGATACTGGAAAGATGCCTAGCTAAGGGTGGAATTGATGAAAAAGAGCATAAGCAACTTAAGTCATTCTTTGACGGAAAATTTAAGTCATTTAGAAAAAGATTAGATATCAAAAATTCTCCACCAACACTAGTTATTACAGATATGCATGGTGATAACTTCTTTGTTAAAGATAATAAAGTTAGTGGATACTTTGATGTGGAAAGCTCTCAAGCAGCTCCACTAGAATACGAACTATATGGACTTAGGTTCTTTGTATTTAATTATTATAATACTAAGGAATTCGACTTAGCTGAAAGAGACTTCTGGCTTGAATATAGCCAGGGTCAAATAGAGTATCCTGACGAAGAAACTGATTGTCTTATAGATTTCTTTTCAGCTTGTCGCCTTCTTGAAATATTTCAATCTTATTGGGGACACATTGATGGAATTAGGGATACATGGGGAGTTCGTATAAAAACCATACTTTTTGATTATGTAAATACAGGCCATATTGATTATATTGCCCTAGGAGCAATTTGGAGAGAAAGAGACAAGCAACCATTAAATGCAAATAATTAATTATAATAGAATACCCTAAAATAATATTTAAAAGAAAAAAGCCTTTGGGCTTTTTTTGTTTTTTGACACATTATATTTTTTACAGGCATAGAATAGACAAAGGAGTGTGATTATGTTGAGAAGAATTATAAACTCAAAACTTTGTCCTATTTTAGGATCCAAGATAATATCTCAAACCCGGGAAAAAGTTCCAGTTATATTGCAAGTTAATGGAATTCATGAAGATAAGGGGAGTTTTAAAAAATACTTAAATAGCTTATCCAATACTAATTTAAATAAAAGCCTTCCTATAATAAATAGTTATGCAGGCCATATGACTACAGAAAATATATATAAAATATTAAGCAGTCCTCAAATAAGTTATATTTCCTTTGATAGTAAAATATATACCTTACTGGATATAGCTACGCCAACTATGGAGGCATACTTCCCCCATGATAGGGGATACAAGGGGAAAGGTATTACTATTGCCGTAATAGACACAGGAACATCCCCCCATAAAGATCTAACTCTTCCAAATAATCGAATAGTTGGCTTTAAAGATTTTGTTAGTAATAAGACAGAGCCCTATGATGATAATGGCCACGGTACTCACGTAACAGGTATTATAGCAGGGAATGGTTTCTCATCTAATGGAAAATATACAGGGGTGGCCCCTGAGTCCAATATACTTAGTATTAAGGTCTTAGATGGGAATGGTAGTTCCAATACTTCTGATTTAATCAGTGCTATAGATTATGTTATAAAGACTAAAGATAAGTATAATACAAAAATAATCAACTTATCCCTAGGCACGCCTGCCAATACAAGCTGTGACAAAGACCCCTTATGTAGGGCCGTTACAGCAGCAACAAAAGCAGGCCTTATTGTAGTTACAGCTGCAGGTAATAGTGGTCCAAAGAAGGGTACCATATTATCACCTGGAATTAGTAAAGATGCCATAACGGTAGGAGCTGTAGATGATAAAAGAACAATAGATCCAAGTGATGATACCATAGCTCCCTTTTCAAGTCGTGGTCCCATGATTGATGGATATGAAAAACCAGATGTAGTAGCCCCTGGGGTCAATATTAACTCCCTATCAAATACAAAAATAGACACTTATTCTTCCCTAAGTGGAACTTCCATGGCAACACCCTTAGTCTCTGGTGCCATTGCCTTGTTATTTAATAAGTATCCAGATATTAAGCCCAGTCAAGTAAAATCTAAATTGCTAGATTCATGTATTGACCTAAAGGATAATAAGGATAACCAGGG
>CAZWTU010000153.1:0-3386 GCA_964637035.1 uncultured Tissierellaceae bacterium | reverse complement strand
GCTAATTTTTCATTCCATTTTTCTATATTTATTGAATTGGAATCTATTAGAATTATAAGTTCTTTTAGCTGATACTCTTGATATAGGTAATTATCTAGAATGTTTTTCAAGGAATAGGGAGAACTGGCATAGGTTATTACAGACACTCCCTCTTTAGCTTTTTTATCTTTACTAAATCCTATAGAATCTAAAATTAGATTTAATCTATCTTTATAAGTGCGATTGTTTAAGACCTCCCTTTGTCCTAAAAGGGATATTTTATCTCTAAGTTCCTTATTATTTACTAATCTATTTAAATGTTTTTCAGTATCTCCTTGGTCCTTAGACAAAACTACTATATCCTTAAAATAGTTTTCTAGACCAAGGGAATAACTGCTTATTATGGGAATTCCACAAGATAAAAGTTCAAATATTCTTCTTGCAAAGGTTGTAGGGCTTGTATCTGTAGAATTAACATTTAAAAATATCTGGTATTTTTTATATTCTGCAACCATATCTTCATATTTTAAGGAATTCCGTATATAGGGTCTATAATCCTCAGGAAATTTAAAATTATCATCGTCTAGTCCACTAAACCTATCATATATTGATAGATCATATTTAAAGGCAGGTTTTAATAAATTCTCCATATGGATGGATCTCTTTGGGAATTTATCATACCAAGCGCCAGCAAAGGCAACTTTTCCTATTTTTTCTTTATCCTTATCTATAGGATTGTGAATCTTTGGTTGAGCAGCAAAAGGTAAAAGAAAGACATTATCATGGCCTAATATTTTCTTATATTTTGAAATACAATTTAAATCTGTAGTAAAAACATAATCAAATAGTTTTGCAGTTTCAATAAAAACATGAAAATCATAGGGATCTTCCTTTGCCCAAAATACTGTAGGTATTTGATTAGATTTACAATAATTTACTAGGGAAACTAGGCTATCATCTTTAGATATGTCAATGTTGGTAATCTTATTAATCCACTGATAATTATATCCTTGCCAGGCCGATTCAACAAATAAAAACTTTGGCTTTTTCTCTAGAATTAGACCCTCCCAATTATTGGTACCCAGTTGAAAAAATGAAGCTTCATGCCTAAAGCATTCATAACTAAAAGTATCTAAAATACAGGCAATATTTAAATCATCTTTATTATTACTAATTGATAATTTTTTTGATACTATTTTTAAAGCGTAATCTTTATTGCTAAGCATGGAATCACCCCTGGTTAATTGTATTATTTGCATAGGAAATGTAATCTTTAATAGGACCAATAAGCCTACAATATTTTTCAATAAATTCATCATCACTTATTTTCCATGTATGATTTTCTTTTATAGGATGGCGAAAGTAAACATGATGATATTTATTAGTAGAATAAATTTTTATATTGTTTTTAATACAGTCCTGACAAAAATACACATCTTCTGCAAGGGACATATCCCTAAATTTTACCTTTTTGAAAATTTTCTTTTTAAAAACAAAGGTTGAACCATTTCCAAACCTAACAAACTTATTTTCTTCTCCAGGAGTTCTTATGGCTAGTAATTCTTTTTCTATAAAATAAACAAAATTGGCAGCCTTAGTTATAAAATCTGCACTGGTGTCTTTAAAGGATTTCAAAGTATCAGAAAGATATAAGGGTCCATAATAATCATCATCATCAAATTTTGCAATAATAGGATATTTTGATTTACTTACAGCATAATTTAAGCATTTTCCTAAAGAAGTTTTTTCACCTAATTGATATACCTCAACATTTTCATAATCTGTTATAATATCTAAGCAAAGATCTAGATCTATATTATCTTTATTTAATATTATAATTAGTTCTTTATTGTCATAATCTTGTCGGATGTAATTTTCTAATATATTATTTAAAGTAAAATCTTTGTTGGTACAAGTAATAATTGAAACACCAACTTTGACATTTTGCTGAGATTTTTTAAGCTTGCTTATTACATATTTCTCAATATAATTTCTATATTGGTTTTGCATATTATGACCTCCTGTCTATAATTTTAAATGTTTCCTAAATTATATAAAATTAAATTGTCTGGTATCTTATCATTAATAGATCTAGCATTTTGTATTAGTTTAGAGTTATTTGGAGATGCCTTAATTATAAAATAAGGATCTACCGGCAAACAATGGCCACCAACTCCAATTCCTGGACTTAATAAATCAACCCTAGGATACTTGTTAGCAAGGCCTATTACCTTATAGGGATCTATGAGTAATTGGTTACATATCATTGTAATTTCATTTGAAAAGGCAATATTTACATCTCGGTAAGAATTTTCAACTAATTTCACCATTTCTGCAATTTCTGCTGATGAAGTTATTATTTCACCTTTAATAAATTGCTTATAAAACTTTTCTACTGCCTGACTACACCTTTCTGTGGATCCACCAACAATTCGGCTATTGTTTATAAGTTCAAAGATAATATTACCAGGTATAACCCTTTCAGGGCAGTGGGCAAGGTAGATGTCTTCTCCCACTTTCAATTCTGAAGATTCTATCATGGGCTTTATAAAACTATTTGTAGTATTTGGTGGAATAGTAGATTCAATTATAAGAATATTTCCCTTATCTAAATATGGGATTATACTAGCTATTGCATCTTCTAAACAAGATAGATCAGGATTATTTTTGTCATCTAAGGGAGTAGGTATAGATATAATAAAAACTTCAGCTTTTTCAGGATTTAATTTTAAAATTAGATTTTTATTTTTTAAAGATCTTTCCATCATATCAATTAAATATTTTTCATTTGATTTAAAATTATTAGATAAGATATTATTTATATAGTCTTCATTTATATCAACTCCTACTACATGGAATCCTTCGTTACTCAGGATGCAGGCAGTAGGTAAACCAATATATCCAATGCCAATAATACAAATTTTCACCATAAACACCTCACAAAAAAACCTCACAAAAAAACATATATATATTACTTATAATATATATATGTCTATAAAGTGTATTGGGCACTAATTTAAATATACTTTTTATAATCTTTAGTTTTAAAAGTATGGGTGGAGTTTTTAAGTATATAATTATTATCCATTTTCCAAGTATGTTTATAAGCCTTATCCCTTATATATACATAGTGATTCTTATTAGTGGAATAAATTTTATATCCAATATTTAAACAATCCTTGCAAAAACTAATATCTTCTCCCAAACTAATATCCTTAAAGGAAATCTTATCTAATAAACTTTTTCTAAAAACTAGACTAGACCCAGCAACCCTATTTACATATTGATTTTCTTTACCTATATTGTGTATTCCAAGAATCTGCTTTTCAGAAAAATAAATAAAGTGAGAGGCCTTGCCAACAAAGAAAATGTTTTCCTGAAGTCCAGATTGAAATAAAGGGATGCCA
>CAZWTU010000152.1:0-3406 GCA_964637035.1 uncultured Tissierellaceae bacterium | reverse complement strand
CTGGATGAGAAAAGTTAGGGGAGTTGGGGATAAAAAAAAGCACCTCCATTGGTTCTTGAGATGCTTAATTTTATTCACGGAAATTCATTAAAGGTATTACCAAGGGTGGTAGATTAGCATCAATACTAGTTGTAGTTATTATAGGCCTTAAATAACTATATAAAATAGCTGGAGCATTCTCTTTTAACAAAATCTCTAATTGATTAGGATTATCTTCTAGCTCTTCATCCCATTCAAATATACCTTCTATTTCCATTTCCAGTTTAAAAGGAACTTGATTTAAATCCTTGTTTTCAAAAAATCTGAGTTCAAGTATTACCGTGGCAACCATTTCTTCCTTAAGCTTTTTAGCCACTTTTATATTCTTATCAATTTCTAATAGAACTTCATTAGAAAAATCATACTCACTGTTAACTTGAAATATATTCTTAGTAACTCTTGGTTTATTTATCAATTGAAAACTACTTGGTTTCAAATTTATCACTCCTATGCTGCATCTATTATAGACTCATTTATACTTACTGATTTAGATACATATAAACTTTTACTGTTTGCTAAATTGTAATCACTACAAAATTTAACTCCACTATAATCAGTAGAAATTTGTAATTCTATCTTAGACGATGTATATTCTTCATCTGCTTTCATTAACATGTCTATACCAAATTCAACCTTTTCCCCATTTTCATTAAATATATAATGCTTGTTATCAATATTTTCTTTTATTTCAACACCCATTTCATCACTTATTTTAAGTATTTCTTCTATGCTCAACATATTAAAACCCCCTATTAGCATATTTCTTTTTTTACTATTATTTCATTTCTGCTAGCACACATTTGTACCTCATTATATTCATACCCATATTTAGTATTCCCATACTTCATAATATTCTTCGTTCTTTTATTTTTAAAAGTATATTTTATTAAATCAACTTCCTTATATCTTTTATAGATATTGAGTCCCCAACACATGGCTTCATATTTATTTTTAAATTCTACGCTTTTACCATTTTCCAGCATAAATATAAGAACTTCATCAAAATACCTTTCATATGCATTTTTCTCCTCAGGATTATCAAGGTCTAAATATTTATCTTTTTCTAACTCTAAAAAACATTTTATAATTGCTGGATTATCTTTACAATAGAAAGTCCCCTTTGCCCAACTATCAGCATCTATTTTATATAAAAACATATATATTCCATATCCAAGCCATTCATTATTTCTTTTTTTATTTATTATAAAACCTTCCTCATTTATCTTATTCACATTATCCTTAGAAGTTGCATGAAATCCTATAAACTTAAGTTTTTCCAATCTATCACAACCAATCCATCCTTACAAATTCTATTTAAATTCATTATATCATTCCAATATTAATATGTCACTATTAATTTCAATAATATCTTTGATCGAAATCTCCCTATTATCAGCCATTACTATTAGTCCATGATCTTCATTTATCTTTTTCACATGGCCAGTGGCTGTAAGATAAGAGCCTCCAGTTTTAATCCTATCTTCCATAAAATAAACAATGGAAACTTCAATCTTATCCCTTATATGGTCTTTTATAAAGCATAGCCTTTTGTTTAAATCTTCTTTTATGTATTCATCTAATTCCACCCTTGCCTCCGTTCTACGACCTGCTTCTATAACAGCAGAATCATGCCCTGTAAGGGCTGCAAAGGGCGCAAATTGTGCTGCCCGGTCATGATTGGACATGGGAGGATGATGTTTTGATCTATGGTTTGGTAAATTGATAATATCTTCATATGAATTTTTCATGCCTTATGACCCCCTATCTGCTTGTTACGAGAAATAGTTGTTGCACCTTCTTCAAGATTCATTCCTTTTAAAATTATATTCTTGCCATACTTGTCCCTCAATTTAATCCTAGCCTCATCAAGTTTTCTTTCCCTTTCTAATTCTTCATCCTTTTCTTTTCTAGCTTCTAGGTCTAGGAACATATCAAGCTGCTGGGGATTATCCTTAGGAATTGAATATTGGCAAAGCACATTGTTGGCCTTAATATTAATCCTTCTAATCAATAGATTTACATCTACAATACGATCAAATAAGTCCATTACAGCATCTATAATAAGCATAGCTGATGATGTAGGCTCCTTTAAATTCACAGTCCCGTGACCATGTTTAGGGATCTTTCTTCCATAAGTATCTATGGTTATTTGTCCATTGTAGGAAGCCCTGTTTTCATCCTTAAGATTTTCCACATCATATCCTATAGTTAAAACCATTTGATCAGTTACTAGCCTTTTAGCCACTAAATCTAAAACTAAAAGATCTGTCATTTCCTTTACTATTAATTTTGCCTTATGAAAACCATAGGGTTCATGGAGAACTTGGCCAGATCCTATGCTGCTTGACTTAGGCTTGTATGATTTTATATCAGCCATTGTACAAGGCTCCCAGCCCCAGGCGTGATCAATAAGCAGCTCTGCATTTATGCCAAATAAATTGTAAAGCAAGTCTTCATTATAATACTCATCAGCTTTACCAATAGAACACCTTGCCACATCTCCCATGGTGTAGATTCCATTCATTTCTAGCTTTTTTCCATAGCCCTTACCCACCCGCCAAAAATCAGTTATTGGCCGGTGATTCCATAATAGTTTTCTATAGGTCTTTTCATCTAATTCTGCAATACGCCCCCCATCTTCATCAGGCTCAATGTTCTTAGCGTGGATATCCATGGCAATCTTAGCCAAGTACAAATTTGTTCCAATGCCAACAGTGGCAGTAATACCTGTACTTTTAAAGACATCCTTAATAATCATCTGGCCCATTTCATAGGGAGTAAGTTTGTAAAGCTTAAAATAATCCGTAATATCAATAAATACCTCATCAATTGAATAAACATGAATATCCTCTGCTGCAACATACTTTAGGTATATGCTATATATCCTTGTACTATATTCCAAATAAAGTTTCATCTGAGGTGGTGCAACTATATATGATATGGCTTTATTAGGAGGCTTATACATGGCTTGAGCATTAACTTCCCTCATCTTACTTACAACTTCAAATAACCTAGGTCGGCCTGGAATACCATATGATTTTAGAGATGGAGAAACTGCCAAGCATATAGTCTTATTAGTCCGACTGTTATCTGCAACTACTAGGTTAGTAGTCATAGGATCAAGACCACGTTCCAAGCACTCTACAGAAGCATAAAAGGACTTTAAATCAATTGCTATGTAACTTCTATTCTTATCTTCCATATTAACTTAATCCTCCTCCTTGAATACAATTTATAAAAATACAGATACAAGATAAAATAATATCTTACATCTGTATTCTTCATTTTTACTATAAACGAATGTCTATTTTCCATTCATTACTTCCAAGAACTTCATATGACTATATTTTTCCTGGGTCCTACGGAA
>CAZWTU010000151.1:0-3406 GCA_964637035.1 uncultured Tissierellaceae bacterium | reverse complement strand
TAGGTATATATATTGCTTTTTTACTCATAAAAGCATTGAAAATATATATTGAAAAGAACTCTTAAATTAGGAGGTTATAAAGTGAAAAAAATTATAATGCTTAGTATAACTTTACTATTTCTTTCAGTTACCCTATTAGGCTGTTCTTCCATAGACACAAAGGAAAAAGTATCAGATCATAACTGGGAGATAGAATCGGTTTCGGATTTAGAGGGAAATCCATTAGAAAATGAAATGAATGTTATTTTTAATGATGATAATAGTTTTATACTTACAGATAAATCTAATGACAAGGAATGGAAAGGGAAGTATAGCACAGAAAAAGTCGGTGTTGATTATAAATTAGACTTATATTATGAAGACATAGAGGAAACTATTGCTGGGGTCTATGGTACAAGGGAATATGATAATAAGACAAAGGTGCCATCAATTACTTTTCAAGTGGAAGATAAAATATTATCTTTTATTGCTAAGGAATGAAAGCTGAGAGCAAACTAGCTTTAAATAATGAATATCAGTAGATAAATGTGCAATAAAGACTATTTATATTTTCTAAGGAGGGATAAAATGATTATACTTGGAATTATCGTTACCATTGTTATTGGATTGATAGGTGCCAGTATTGGTAACGGAATTAATGCTGGTGAATTAGGGCCAATACTATCGATTGCGACAATGGGTGGATTTATTATGGCAGAAATCAGAAGAAATAAAAATGTATAGAAGAACAAGATAATTTAAAATATATTGATGAAACATTGAACTTATTATAATAGAGAAAGTTATTGAACATTATTTTATATAAGACGTGGATCTAGAAAAGGGCGACTTCATGGGGATGTTAGAATGGAAAAGGATAAGAATTTTGGGTGTCTAAAGATAATAGCAATTTTTATTACCGTGGTAATGTTTGTTATTTTATTAATTCCTAAGGTAGGACAATATAAAAGGTATCGTGATAAGGAAAATATAAAGAGTTTAGTAATTGATAATCTAGAGTTTTTAAATGAATGTATTGAAAATGCAAATTATGATAAGATTGTCGAACTTTCAGAGGTAAAGAATAAACAATTTTGGAAAAATGACTCTGATGGAATAATTGTAGAATATTTTTATAAAGGATATGGGATTGTTCCTGCAGGACTATATACTGGATTTTATTATACAAGTGCAGATGAACCTATTGGGTTTCAGGGTGCCACACATAAGCTTACTAAAACTAAAAGTGGTTGGGAATGGAAAGAACCTAAGGGGGACAATTTTGATTACACAGAAAAAATAACTGACCATTGGTATTATTATAAAGCTGGATTTTGATATTAAGGCATATAAAAGGGAGGTAATATGTTGATTAAAGTTAAACGAAGTCCTGGATGGATAGGCAGTGCTACAAAAATGCAAATAATAGTAAATGGAGAAAGAGTAGCTACTATTAATAATAATCAAATATTAGAAGTAAGATATAAAGGATGGTATAAAGCCCTGTTCCCATTAATGATTGCTATTACTTTTATAATGATTGTCTTGGATTTACCATATATATGGACCATACTTCTTTTTCAACTGTTAGTTGTAATTATTTCATATGTGCCTAGAGGATTTATGATAAAGAAACAAAATAGATAATTGATGAAAAAATAATTATATTGAAGAATTTGCACCATATGTTTTTTATTATTCGCTAAAACTTCAGAAATCATAAAATAATAACTTTGTAATTAGGAGATATGATTTAATCTATTATCTTGATTTATAGTATTAGTAATTGACGCAATTCTATTATTATTTATAGCTAAACTAGAGGGGATATGAGAACATGAAAAGGAAGAGGATAATCTTAATATTAATAGGGATGATTATACTTATATTGGTAGGGCCCTATATTACTATAGGAATTAAGAGCTTGATAAATAAGGATATACTTACAAGCTTGGAAGGGGAAATCTATTATACAAAAAGAGATAATGATGTATTAACTTTATATAAATCAGATGCTAATTTGGATAATGAAAGATTAATTTACAGTCATAAAGATAAAGGTTTAACTAATTCTGGTGATTACAATGATAATATTATTGATTTTTATTATGATAGAAACACAAGTGAAATAAACTTTAGAGCTATGAGTGATGGAGAGTTTGCTTTATTCTCTATGAAGGAAGGAGAAGAACCTTCAAAGCTTGGAGCTTCCGTGGACAAGAGGGAGTATATAAGGAATCAGCAAGGAAATATAACTGCTATTGGGAAAAAGGGATCAATCTATATAATAGAAAATGGAAAGGAAATATGTATAAAGAAGTTTTATGGAATATATGATGACAAGTTTACAGGATATGCACCTATTGGTTTTTCACCAAATAGTAAATATCTTATATATAGCTCCATGGAACATTTAACTCCCTTGGGAAGTATAGCACACAATCTAATAAATGATTTTATTACGAACGTATATATAATGGACTTAGGTACGGGGAAAAGTGCAAAATTTATAAATGCTTATAATATTCAATGGGTTATGGATTAAAGTCAAAGTATTATAATATTTGTGTAATGTGCATTGTTGATATTTGACATCGTAGTGTAGAAAAGGATGTCTTTAGGGGGGGTTAATTGTATATTATAGAGCCTATATTTTGGGTAAAGCTGGTTTCTGTATTAGTTATATTTTCATCATTGATGTTTGTTTTTAATTCTTTAATGAGAAAATATTTAAAAATAGGGAAAAGAAAAATATTCTCATATAATCATGTTAATGAAAAACATAAAAAGATTGATTGGATAATTAGGATTACTTATATAATTATGGCATTAATAACACTGTTTTATCAAAGTGGAAATATTAATGGAGTTAGTTGGTATTTTGAATTATGGTTTGTAGTGCTTGTGTTTTTAACAACTTCTGAAATGGTTAGGGCCTTCATGGAGTGGAAGTATTCAGAAAGTCGAAGAGAATATATTTTTACTATTAGTCAGTTAATCTTTACCTTAGCCTTGATTGGGATAACAATTGCCACTAGTTTTTTCTGGATTTTTTGATTAAAGGAGATGGTTCTTTATGGAAATCGTATGTTCACTAAGGTCTTATTATGATAAAAATAGATTAAATAGAGTTTTAACAAATATACTTTTGTTTTGTATGGTATCAATTTACTTACTTTCACCAATTTTGGCAGTTTCAGGTTTCCATAAATTGAGTGGTATTCTTCTTGAATTTACATTTAAAACACTTAAATTAGATCCTGTTATAACAGCACCTTTGATTATGGTGTTTATAGTTTTTTATACCTTATTTATCCTAAGCAATAAAATTCTTGGAACCATTTATTCTATTATATTGTTCTTAAACTTAGGATTTGTTACTTTTGGAATGTTGATGTTTACATATTCTTTTGCTTATAAAGATATT
>CAZWTU010000150.1:0-3422 GCA_964637035.1 uncultured Tissierellaceae bacterium | reverse complement strand
TCCGACTAATTTCGATAGATTTTTAACTTATTTTACCCGTTCCAGTCCCAGTTCCGGTAAGAAATTAGATTATAAAATCTATTGGAAGTAATAAGCTTCAGCAAACCTACCTTAATTAAAAAATTTAGTCTAATTTTTTTCTAAAATAAAAACTGACTTGTAAAATCTGCTCATATGTTTAGTGCACTAAGCCCAAGGTAAATCTACCCATTATAAATTGTTTTAACTAAATAAGTCTATTATGTTTATTTTCCTTCAATCTATATTATAATTTAATTTTAATTATCCATTCTAATTTTTTAATAACATTATACTTACCACGGACCTATCAGTATTTTAAAATTTTATCTTTTATATCTACTGTAATATTTTTATCCTCAAATATTAGTCAATCCTATACTTATTAAATGCTTCTTTAAACCTATTATTGCTTTCATCAATAAATCTATCTTTATTCTCATTTAAATTCTTAAATTTATTATAAATGTCCTCATATATTATTTTATGGACATCATTCTTTATGTTTTTCTCGTCAAATTCTTCAAGTTCAAAATCTTCTTCTGATATAAATTTATCTAGCAATACTAGTAAGTCTTCTTTATCAATTTGATCAATTTCAATCCAATTCTCTCCATGCTCCAGTCTATAATAAACTTTACTGTTTTCAATCTTTGAGTAATTCATAGTTTTCGCTCCTCTCCTCATATGTATCTTCTCCTGCTTCTAAACAATTTAATATAATGTCCCGACTACTAGTTTCATTCCCTTCTTCATCTATCATTCTGCTCGAAGTAGGATGTCCTAAATAAACTTTATATTTTACACTATTATTTTCTATTATCTCTCTTTTTGTACATATCAAGTAATCTGGTTTTATAGATATCCCAACAGTATTATTATGAGTAACTATCACGACTGGTATGATATTAGATATACTTTTTATTAATTGATTTACATCTTGTTTTAGAAATAAATTATCGAAAGATGATTCTGGTTCATCTATTAATAATAAATCATATTTTAGTGCATCCTGAATTTCTGTTAATAAGTTGAATTCTGCACGCTCTCCTCCAGAAACATTAAATCCGTATTTGTTTTTTACATTATAATCTACCTTGACAAAATACTTATAGTAATCTGATTTTGGAATAGATAACTTTTTTATTTCGGATAAATAATTATATGCATTACCATATTCTTTATAAGCAGGACTGAATGCTTGGGTAGACCCAGACAGATTCTTTAATTCCTGTGCACCACTAAATTCTTTAACTTCTCCATGTATTACAAATTTATTTATATCTACCTTATAAAACACCCTCGCTTTTTTTATGCTTTTTACTAATTGTTCAAATTTATTAATCTTATCGATAGATGTAATATAGTTTTCTAACTCTATATTTTCTATAAAGGTTGATGAAGTTTGTAATCTTAATTTGCTTTTTATATCATCCATCAAAGTGTTTATAAATTCTTTCTTGCTATTTAGAATACTTTTCTCTTTTAATATTGTTGCTAAGTGCTCAGCTAAATCTATTAATTTGTCTCGATCTATAAATTCATTTATAGAAGCCTTATACTCAGTATTCTTTAATATTGTTTCTATTGATAATATAAGATCATTTAAACTCTTTAAATCTTCTATGCTATACTTATTATCATTAAATAGTTTAGCACTAGAAAATGAATCTTTTCTTTCTACCTCTTCTGCATAATTTTTTAATGTACTTATATAACTATCTATAGATTTATCTAAAATATCTAAATCTATATCTGCGACTTCTTCTACTAAATTTTTAAATTCTGCTAGATATTGTTCACTGACTGTGCTTTTATTATAGTTTATCCTCTTATTGAACGCTTCTACTGCTTTTTCTTCATCTTTTTCTAAAAGAGAAAATTGTCTTATATATTTAACATTATCAAAATTCTTATATATATAATCTAATAAATAAGATTTACCAGAGGATCTCTCCCCAATAACTACATTAAGGCCTGTAGATATAAATAACCCTTTCTTATCTATCTTAAATAAAGAATTACCTTCAGTTTTTGATAGCGTTACTTTTGTTTTGTCTTTTATTGCAATTTTTATCTCTTTTATAGATACATTATCTATGTCAAGATAGGTTACTCCATGTTTGAAGTCATCATAGTTTGTGCTCACCCTTAAATCACTAAACCACATGGGTGTTAGAGATTTATCGTCTTTATTCAATCTTAGAAAGTCTTTTATGCTAGCAACTTCACCACAGTAAATATGTTCCCTTATGTCCTCAATTATTTCCTTTTTTATCTTTGGCTTTTTTTCGTAATGAGGAATTAATAAATACTTGCCTAAATCCTCATAGATTTCTTTCAATTGTTTTAATGTTATATAATCTTTAGGATCTTTTATTAAATCTTCAACCTTCTTACACTTAATACTAAATTCTTCAATACTATTGATTTCTGATACTAATAATAAATGTCCACCTTCCAAATTAATTTCAATCCCTGGAAAAACGATAACATCATCTAATTCTTTAGCTATTAATTTATATTGGTTTATATCGAATAAGTTATGATTTGTTATAGCTATCCCATGTAACTCCATATCAATAACATATTTCTTTAAGTTTTCTAAATCAAACTCAAATTTAGCATCACTTTTTGTGGCTATAGTATGAATATGTAAATCTAATCCTTTCATATTCCCCTCCTCTAGATCTTTTTTATTAATGATCCCCGTAAAATATTGAGCCAATATGCCTCTAGACTAATATTTATGTATATTTTTAATTTCACTTATTTAGATATAAATTATTATATATTCAATCTAACATTAATTTTAACTTCATCTTTAAACAAGGATACTACACTCCCATTTTTACTATATAATTTATTATTTCATTTACAAAACCCATAATTAATTTAAAATTCATGAATATTTTCCCTGTACCAATTTTAAATATTATCTAATATTAACTTTTAACTCTTAATTAATCCCTTATAATAATCTAATATTTTATATATTAATTTTATCTTCTCAATTGCAATATATTTATTCATAAAATCATAATCTGGTTTATCTTCTTTAGATGGTAACATAATCCTTTCTCTTCTTATTCTTCTGTCATTAATTTCCCTATTGAAAGAATATTTATTTTGTAAGTTTTTAAGTTTTGTAGCTAAAAATAAATATATATTTTCTGTGGCTTTATCCATTTTTAAAGCAGTTATATGATCACTTCCTATGAATTCATATTGCTGATAAAAGGTAGCTCCTACAGATCCACTATTAGCAATAGTCAAACAATCATTAAAAACTCGAACCTTATCAGTATTGCCTATAAAATTATCCAGTCCATTATTAAGACCTGTTGAGGAAATATATGGAATATCCCCTTCAAACTGTTCTCTTTTTGTAAGTCGTCTTCCTC
>CAZWTU010000149.1:0-3439 GCA_964637035.1 uncultured Tissierellaceae bacterium | reverse complement strand
GAATTTTCAAGATCCATAGGCAATTTCACCACTGCAAATTATTAATATAAAGACCCACTTACTTTAGTATACTAACTATGGTATAATACATGTAGGTGGTGATTTGTATGGAAAAATTTCATTTATGTCCAAAATTTGAAGATGCTTTTGGGTTATTGGGTAAAAGATGGACCGGATTAATCATAAGAACTTTATTAAATGGACAGAAACGTTTCACTGATATATCGGCTGCTATACCAAATATGAGTGCAAGAATGCTAACGGAAAGATTTAAAGAATTAGAAAGCCATGGAATAGTATTACGTAATGTTTATCCAGAAACCCCCGTAAGAATCGAATACCAACTTACAGAAAAAGGAAAAGATCTGACCAGGGTTATGGATGAAATTCAAAAATGGGCTGAAAAGTGGGTATAATAGTTTAGATAGGTTTTAAATAAAAGTAGCTATATTAGTTTGGAAGATATTTCCTAAATTGATATAGCTACTTTTAGCTTCAATAATATTTGTTCTTCTATGTATTCATGCATATTTGCTGAGAAGATACTATCTGCGTTGTTATATATAATCTTCTGATAAATATGCCCTTTCTCTGAGAGAAAAACTATTAGGTTTTTTAAAAATAAATTCATATATTCCTGGTAGTCATCGTGGTTCAAATCTGTATGTGTAAATTCTGGATCTATTAATGATTGTATCTGTGACCAATCATAGTTCAATAAATCATATTTATCATAAAAATAATTATATTTTCTGTGCCTCATTACTATTTCTAAATTAGAACCTACATCCATCCAGTCTAGAAATGCCTTCAATGATTTTAGTCGTGGCTTCCATAAATTTGAAGACAGCTCTAAAAGTATGACTACAATTATAGTTTCAATCAGGGATTTAGTGGAGTCCTTAACTTATGAACCCACTATTGAATTACCACTTATAAGCAGTGATTACAGACAAGCTGGAGATGACTTATTTAGAAATCTAGGAAATATATCTTCACAAGTAAATAAGATAAATAAAGAGATAAAAAGTTCAAAAATTGAATTAATTAATGATGTTCAAGCCATTAGTAACCAAGTTTTAAACATATTTAATTTCTTGATAAGATCTAGAGAAGAGGCGGGAATATCTGAATATATTGAGGATAAGACTGAAGAAGATCCAAATACTCCACGTTCAGGTACAGTGTATAAAAATCAAAACTACGGTTCCATACATGGATCTAGTAATGTTGGCGGTATTGCTGGTGCCTCCTATGCAACAATAGATATATCTAACAATTACTATGTCCATGATACAATAGCAGCAGTTGATGGAATAAGTTATACTAACCAAGCCAGTCCTCTTACTTATGATGAATTATTGAAGGTGGAAGATTTACCAACTGCTTTTAGTAAATTTTATTTAACCTTTATGGATGATAATGAACCTACAATAAATGGAAACAAGGTATTAGAAGCTTGGAATGTTGAACTAATTGGATTACAAAATGAAGGTGAGATTCTTACCCTTAGGCTTCTTATGCCAGAAACAAAAAGAAAGATCACAGTGTGGCAAAGAGGAGATAATGGATGGGAAAGGTTAGAAACATCTATTAAGGGTAGTTATATAGTTTTCCTTATGAGTAAATCAAAAAAAGATAAGTATACAAAGCTCTTTAAGCTACCACCTAGCTTAGGTCAACTTACAAGAGATAGAAATACTAAGCTTGACCTGGTTACATTATAATGTCAACTCTGGTAAATATAAGAACCTGCTTTGTAATCGTATTGTAAATTATAACTTACTTATATGGTGTACAATTGACCATGACAGTTATTTTATATAATATAAATTTAACATAATCAGATTACTAATTAAGAGGAGTTGGCACTGTGAACAAAAGAACATCCAGACAAAAAAGAATTAGAAAAAACAAGAGGTATAGAAGATTTAGATTTTATGCTTTGATCGCGATTTTAATTATATCAGTTATATTTGGATTTAAAATTATAGAAAAAAACAAAAAGATATATGAAGCGGCAGCTATAGAAAGTTTGTCTAAGGACCTAGATGACTTATCTAAGGATATAGACGACTTACCTATAGAGGAAGATAAAGATAGTGATTATCTACTAACTCCTGGGGCGGAACATAAAGATTTAGGAGATATTGAATCCATTATTGAATATGGGAATCATGGTCTTGTGGGAGCACACTACCCTGTATTTGGTAAAGGCAATATTGATGGAATAAGCAAACAAGTAGTAAGTCAACACATTGAAGAATTTAAGGATGATTTAGCAAATAATACAAGCCTCAATAAGGATTATAAATATGAGCTTAGTATAGATTATGAAGTTTATAGGGCTCCTAACAATATAGTAAGTATAATCTTTAACATTGTAGAAAGTGGATCATATCTGGCACATCCGGATGTAAAAACTGTGACTAAGGTATACGACTTATCCAATGATAGACAAGTTGAATTGGCCAATATTATGGATGGTGAATACTTAGGCTACATTTCCCAGATAAGTGAAAATTACTTTTTAAAATCTGAAACTTATAAGGATGGAATGGATTCATTACTTTTTAAGGAAGGCATCTACCCATCTATGGAAAATTATTCTAGGTTTATATTAAAAGAGGATAAGCTTGTCATTATATTTGAGAAATATCAATTGTTTAGTGGGAATTATGGGGCACCTTCTGTGGAAATACCATATGGAGATTTAGAGGGGTATATAAAAGCTGAATTATTAGAAATATTTACTAAAAAGGAAGACTCCAGTGAAATAGATAGAGATATTGAAAAAGAAAAAGTTGAAATAAGTCTTCCAAATAGAGATATAGACCCTAACAAGCCTATGGTGGCCCTAACTTTTGATGATGGACCTAATAAAGGGACAACCATACCCATTTTAGACAGCCTAAAAGAATATGATTCTGTTGCTACATTCTTTATATTGGGAAACAGAGTTTCAAATAATGCAGATATCCTAGTCCGAATGTTGGAGGAAGGCAGTGAAATTGGAAATCATAGTTTCAATCATAAAGAACTGACTAAGTTATCCACTACAGAGCTAAGTCAACAAATTTCAAAGACCCAGGATGCTATTATTGAAGTAACAGGCAATAGACCAAAGTTTTTGAGACCAACATATGGATCTTATGATGAGGATTTAAAATCAAGAGTGGACATGCCTTTAATTTTATGGTCCATTGATACTCTGGATTGGAAAAACAGAAATGCGAAAAAGGTTGCAGACCACGTACTTGGAAATGTCAAAGATGGGGATATTATCCTAATGCATGATATCTACGATAGTACTGCTGAGGCTGTGAAATTATTAGTACCTGAATTAATAAATAGGGGATATCAATTGGTAACAGTTAGTGATCTCCTAGAATTAAAAGGAGAAAGTTTAAAGAATGGGAAGATATACTATAAACGATAA
>CAZWTU010000148.1:0-3477 GCA_964637035.1 uncultured Tissierellaceae bacterium | reverse complement strand
AGGAACCTGTTTTTAATATATTAGAAGCAATTAAATCTACTTTAGAAAAAACACCTCCAGAACTTTCAGCAGATGTAATGGAACAAGGTATAATGTTAACTGGTGGAGGAGCTCTTTTAGACGGTATGGATAGATTGATCATAGCAGAAACTGGTATGCCAGTTCATATAGCAGAAAACCCACTAGATTGTGTTGCAATTGGTACAGGAAAGGCCTTGGACAGTATAGATGTTCTTAAAAAAGCTTCAGCATATAATAAAAAGATAAATTAAGTGGTGAGAAAATATGTCCTTTTTTAGAAAAAACAGGGAAAAGATATTGGTAGCTACAATTTCAATAATTTTAATAGTATTAATTGGGGTTACCAGTAAGGAAAGAGTGGCTCTAACAAAATTTGAACAAATTGTAGGCAATATATTTATGCCAGTAGGAAAGATCACTAACTCCATTGGAAAAAACATTTCAGGTTTTTTTACAGGAATTAGTGGGGTTTCTAAATTAAAAGAAGAAAATGAATCTTTAAAGGAAAATATAATAAAATTAGAAGATGAAAATAGAGATTTGCTAAATGTAATTGGTAAGACAGATTATTTAAAAAAGGAAGCAAATCTACTTAAGAGGACTAATTTTAATTTAATAGAGTCGCAAATTGTGGGAAAAGAACCAGGAAACTGGTTTGATAGATTTACCATTGACAAAGGATTGAAAGATGGAATAAAAAAAGGTGACACAGTAATACAAGGAATAGAAATTGAAGATAAGACTATAACTGAGGGATTGATTGGTCGGGTAGTTGATGTAGGTCCAAATTGGGCAAAAGTTGTAACTGTTGTAGATGAACTAAGTAAAATATCCTTTAAAATACTTAGAACACAAGATGGTGGAATGATTTCTGGAAGTATGGATAATAAAATCACAGGATATCTCTTTGATGATGAAGCAGATATAATAAAAGGTGATAAAATTTATACATCTGAACTTGGAGGATCCTTTGTAAGTGATTTATTTATAGGGGAAGTAGATGCAGTAATTGATGATGATGAAGATATGATGAAAAAAATTGAAGTAAAATCTGCCATCAATTTTAAGAAAATATATAAAGTATACGTAATATCTAACTAGAATAGAGGGAAGCATATGTCTATATTAATATTGACAATAGTAGTTTTGGTAAATTTTTTATTGCAAAGTACTATATTTCCATATATATCTATATTCGGAGTTGTACCAAATACAGCTCTTCTTATTGTTATGTCTATTTCTTTGTTAAGAGGAAAATATTATGGAGGTTTCACAGGACTAATAATAGGATTATTACAAGATATAATTTTTAGTTCAGTAATAGGAATAAATTCATTTATCTATTTTTTTGCAGGATATATAACAGGAATGGTAGAAAATAAATTAAGTAGAGAAAATATGTTTATTCCAATATTACTTTCTGTTATTGGAACTATATATTATAATTTTACATATTATACATTTATGTTTTTCCTTTCTAAAAACATTCCATTCCTTTCTTTTTCAAAATACATTATGTTAATTGAAATACTATATAATATTGTACTTGCTATTCCAATATATATAATTTTATCTAAAATATTTGTAGAACCTACAATAAAGTTTGATAGAAAATAGAGGTGAAATAATTGAATTTTTTAAAAAAGATTACTGATAGATACAATATTATTACATTTGTACTTATAGTATTAATGGGTGCATTAATTTTTAGATTATCAACTTTAACTATAGCACAAGGCGATTACTATAGGGATATATCAGACAATAGAAGGTTAAGAGAAGTTTCCACCACAGCAGCAAGGGGAGAAATAAGAGATAGATATGGAAGACCTTTAGCTATAAACAAACCTAGTTTCACAGTTCAATTATTGAAGGATGAATTGGCTATGAAAGATAAGGATATGAAAAATGATATATTTTTAGGGCTAATAAGATTATTAGAGGAAGATGGAGTTAGGTATGCTGATGAGTTTCCAATTGATTTAAATCTATTTAGATATGCTAATGAAGAAGATTATAATAAGGAAGAATTATCTCCAATAGATAAAGTTATAGACATTATAAATCAAAATGGTATTTTGGAAGAAATTCTTCTAACTTCTTATGTTCATCCAGACTATAATGAACATTATAAATTTATAACTGCAGAAAGAGCTATAAGTGGGTTGAAAACTAAGGGGGAAGATGTTCCCATAATTATAAATAAAGAAGGAAATAATATTTCAATAGAATATAAAGAAATAAAAGATTTAGACAAATGGAAAGATAAAAACAATATACCGGATAATTTAAGTGCAACTCAAAGTTTAATTAAACTAATTGACGGGGATAAAACCATTATAAGAAAAACAATTGACCACCCTATAGCAAGGAAATTAGTTTATGAAAATTTAGTTGCTAAGAATATTAATGATAATATTATTATATCTGAATATGCCTTAACATATGATGAAGAGTATCTAACTCAAAAAAGAATTTTAATGAATGATCATATTGAGGTGACTGCAAATTCATCAGCGAAAAATGATTTTATAAACATATTTCAAAAAGAATCTCTTGGAAAATTATTAGAAAAATTAGTAGTTACAGTAAATGATAAAGGTAAAGAAGAAATTTTCATACCTGGTGAAATGTTATTAGAAATGGTATTAGAGAAGGAAAAAGATTTTCCTATAACTATTGAATTAAGTGAGGACAAGTCTACTGTTATTTACAGCAATAATGGTTCTAAAGATATTGGTGATCATAGCCCCTTAGACTATTTAATTAAAGAGTCTAAAAGAATGAGGGTTTTAGAATCATTTATAGTGGATAAAACTATTAGGCCTTTAGCCCAAGAACAAATGTTGAATGATGGAATAAACACTAAAATATCCATAGCAAATGAATTTGAATATGTATCAATAAATAATAAATTAAGATGGTATGATGAAAAAAGAATTGAAAAAGATAGTAATATAGAAGAGGCTTTTCAAAGTGTAAAAGAAAGATATGGAATTGATGAAAAATTAAGCATCTATGAATCAAGGTCCATATTATTATTATATGAACAACTAAGTAAGCAGGGGCATATGGCATATCAACCAATAAATATAGCCTATGGTATAAAAGATGCAACAGTAGCTAAAATTGAAGAAGGGACCTCGGAATTTTCTGGGATACAGGTTTCTATAGAACCTGTTAGATATTATCCTGAGGGTGAAACTGCTGCACATATACTAGGATTTTTAGGAAAAATCAGTCAATCTGATGAAGTGAATAAATATGTAGTAGAAAACAAATATTCACCAAATGATATTATTGGGAAGACTGGTATAGAGGAGAGCTATGAGGACCACTTAAGAGGAAAAAATGGAATCAAAAGAGTTGAAGTAGATGTATTGGGAAATACAACAGGTGTTTTAACTGAAGAAAAACCTACTCCTGGAGAAAATGTATATTTAACTATAGATTTAG
>CAZWTU010000147.1:0-3498 GCA_964637035.1 uncultured Tissierellaceae bacterium | reverse complement strand
TGGATGTACACCAAAGGAAGAGGGTAATAGTGAACAAGTTAAGGAAGTAGATTTAAAAGAAGTACATGAAGCAGTTAAAGAGGAATTTGGTGAAGATTATATTCCTAATATGGAAATGGATTTAGAACAAATAGAAGACCTTCTAGGATTAAAAGAAGAAGATATGGAAGATTATATAGTAGAAACTCCAATGATTAGCATAAATGTAGATACTTTCATAGCCATTAAAGCTAAAGAAGGTAAAGCTGATGATGTAGAAAAGGCATTAAATGACTATAGAGAAAATATTGTAGAAAACTCAATACAATATCCTATGAATCTAGCAAAAGTTAACGCATCTAAAGTTGTTAGACATGAAGATTATAGTTTCTTTATAATGCTTGGTGCATTCGATGAAAGGGAAGAAGTAACAGAGGAAGAAGCATTGGAATTTGCAAAAGAAGAAGTAAAAAGAGCAGAAGAAGTAATTAATGGATTTTTTAAATAGTATTAGAATAGCAATAATATAGTCTGGTATCTACCAGACTATATTAATTCTAGGAGGTAGGACATGGTATTTAGCAGTATATTATTCTTATTTTATTTTTTACCTGTAGTTTTAATAATGTATTTTATATCTCCAAGAAAGTATAGAAACTATATACTGTTTTTTACAAGTCTATTTTTCTATAGCTGGGGTGAGCCTAAATACATATGGATTATGTTATTTTCTACAGTTGTTGATTATACCTGCGGTAGGAGAATACATGATTACAAGGTAAAAGAGGATTTTAAAAAGGCAAAGCTATGGCTATTAATTTCCATAGTAGTCAACTTGAGTTTATTAGGATTTTTTAAATACTCAGATTTTATAATATCTAATGTAAATAATGTATTTAACTTGACTATTCCCTTGCTAAAACTTGCATTACCTATAGGAATATCATTTTATACCTTTCAAACTATGTCCTATACAATCGATCTTTACAGGGGTGAAACTAAGGTTCAAAATAACATAATTGCCTTTGGTACTTATGTAACCTTATTTCCCCAGTTAATTGCTGGACCTATAGTTAGGTACCAAACTGTAGCAGAGGAAATAGATAATAGGGTAGAATCCTATGAAATGTTTAGTGATGGAATAAAAAGATTTATAATAGGTCTAGGGAAAAAGGTTTTATTAGCAAACAATATAGGAATACTTTGGAATAATATCTCTAGTGGCAATATGTATAATATGTCCATACTTATGGGATGGATAGGTATAATAGCCTTTGCATTTCAAATATACTTTGATTTTTCAGGCTACTCAGATATGGCAATTGGTCTAGGAAAGATTTTCGGTTTTAATTTCCTAGAAAACTTTAACTATCCGTATATGTCTAAGAGCATTACAGAGTTTTGGAGAAGATGGCATATATCATTGGGGACTTGGTTTAGGGAATATGTTTACATACCCCTAGGAGGCAATAGGAAGGGTGCAGGTGCTCAAATAAGAAACATACTAGTAGTTTGGATGTTGACAGGAATTTGGCATGGTGCCAGTTGGAATTTTTTAATATGGGGTTTATACTTTGGACTTATATTAATTATAGAAAAATTATTTTTACTAGACATATTAGAAAAAATACCACCGGTATTTGCTAGGATTTACTCCTTGTTTTTAGTTCTTATGTCCTGGGCTATATTTGCATTTGATTCCCTAGGAGATGGATTGGACTATATTAAAACTTTATTTGGTGGTGGAGGTCTGTCTATATATAACAGCGACTTTATATATATATTCTATACAAATATATTTTTATTAATAATTTTAGCCATTGGATCAACAGATATTCCTATAAGATTATGGGAAACTTTGACCAAGAAGTTTAAATCAAGAACAAAATTATTGTGGACACTAGAAAATATATTTTTACTTTTAATATTACTAATGTCTATAGGATATTTAGTAGATCAAAGCTATAATCCATTTTTATATTTTAGATTTTAGGAGAGATAAGATGAAGGATAAAATTACAAGTATATTTTTTGCTGGTTTAATAATATTATTGGCTGTATTGAATATACTAACACCAGAAAAGGGATTTTCCAATAAGGAAAACAGATATTTGCAAAGCTTTCCAAAGATTACAAGTAAGGATATTATATCTGGGAAGTTTGGAGATAGCTTTGCTGACTATAGCACAGATCAATTTCTAGGAAGAAATACATGGATTAGTCTAAAGACTATGTCAGACTTAGCCCTTTTAAAAAAGGATAATGGTAGAGTATACTTTGGTAAAGATCATTACCTATTTGATGTAGATAATGGAATAGATCAAGTTCAATATAAGAAAAATATAAACAATATAAATAAATTTTTAGATAAATTACAGGAAAGTCATAAGGACATTGATATATATGCCCTATTAGTTCCTACTAAATCTCAAGTTTTACAAGGGAAATTGCCTACTAATGCACCTAAGGTAAAGGAAAGTGAAATAATAGATGATTTAAAAAAATCTTTAGGTGACAATATAAACATATTAAATCTAATTGATCCATTAAAAGAAAAATCAGATGAATATATTTATTATAGGACAGATCATCACTGGACCAGTAAAGGCGCATTTTATGCCTATAAGAATTTTTTTCATATGAAGGGTCAAGAAACCTTATTGGAGACTGATTTTATAATAGAAAATGTATCGAAAGATTTTTTAGGCACCAGTTATAGGAAGGCTAACTTTTACTTAGGAAAGCCTGATGATATACATGCTTACCTTCCAAAGGAAGAATTAAATTATGATATTACTATAAATGAGGTGGACAAGGCAGATAGCTTTTATGATGAGTCTTATTTAAATAAAACAGATAAGTATTCTTATTTTTTAGGTGGTGACGAAGCTGTAATAGAAATACAAAGCTCTGTGAAGAATAATAAGAAAATTCTTATTATCAAAGATTCCTTTGCTAATAGTTTTATACCATTTCTAGCCAATCATTATGAGAGGATAATAGTAATAGATCCCAGATATTTTAATGGAAGTCTTATAAATTATATAGAAGACAAGGATATAGATGAGATAGTATTTTTATTTAATACACAAAGCTTTGTACAGGAAAAGGCATTTCATATATTATCATTATAAAAAATAAATTTAGATATTAAAAAGATGCCACTGAAAACCAGTAGCATCTTTTATAACTAGGCTAATTTTTCTCTGATTATTGCCTCTACTTCATCCTTCTCAGGATATCTGTCTAATTCTTTTTTAGAAAAGATTAGTTCACCTTCAAAACTTACTTCTAGAACCCCGCCACTAGATGGTATTATTTCAACCTTTTCTATGGTGTTTGTATGCTCGTTTAGCAATGTTCTTGTTAGAGCAACTGCCCTACCTAAATAACCTCATGATGTACAATACTCAATACTAACTACATTTTTCATCATATCACCCCAAATATATTATAGTTCTATATATTACATCATTACCCAATTGCAATAATATTACTCTAAATATAAATTAAAAAACC
>CAZWTU010000146.1:0-3533 GCA_964637035.1 uncultured Tissierellaceae bacterium | reverse complement strand
ATTTAGAAAAACCACAGGAACTATAATTGATAAAAATGCAAATAAGTTATTTATTTTATATGATTTTTCACATTTATATTTTTTAAACTTATTAAATATTAATAATAAAATAATTAAAAAGCCAAGAGGTAATATTACTAAAATATCTTTATAAGCAAAAGAATATGTAAACATCAACATTCCAAAAGTAACAAATCCTAAGTTTAAGAACAATATAATAGAATAAATGGTTCCAAGAATTTTATTGCTTAGGATAAATAAGGTATAAAAAACTATAAACACCATAATCAAAGGTGCTGTTATAACAGGATCTAATTTAAGTGTTTTAAATGTAAATTCAAGAAGAATACCACTCAATTTATGGAAACCTGAAACTGCCAAAATTGGTGAAAGTAAGTAAATTGATACCATACAAAACAAAAGTATATTTGTTAAAACTCTATTTAATCTATTTTTATCATAATAAGACCTTAGTGAACATACGATTTCCATAAAGAACCATCTCCTTTAATCAAAAAATCCAGAAAAAACTAGTGGCAATTGTTATCCCAATCAAGGCTAAGGTAAAGATTAACTGACTAATAGTAAAAATATATTCTCTTCGACTTTCTGAATACTTCCACTCCATGAAGGCCCTAACCATTTCAGAAGTTGTTAAAAACACAAGCACTACAAACCATAATTCAAAATACCAACTAACTCCATTAATATTTCCACTTTGATAAAACAGTGTTATTAATGCCATAATTATATAAGTAATCCTAATTATCCAATCAATCTTTTTATGTTTTTCATTAACATGATTATATGAGAATATTTTTCTTTTCCCTATTTTTAAATATTTTCTCATTAAAGAATTAAAAACAAACATCAATGATGAAAATATAACTAATACAGAAACCAGCTTTACCCAAAATATAGGCTCTATAATATACAATTAACCCCCCCTAAAGACATCCTTTTCTACACTACGATGTCAAATATCAACAATGCACATTACACAAATATTATAATACTTTGACTTTAATCCATAACCCATTGAATATTATAAGCATTTATAAATTTTGCACTTTTCCCCGTACCTAAGTCCATTATATATACGTTCGTAATAAAATCATTTATTAGATTGTGTGCTATACTTCCCAAGGGAGTTAAATGTTCCATGGAGCTATATATAAGATATTTACTATTTGGTGAAAAACCAATAGGTGCATATCCTGTAAACTTGTCATCATATATTCCATAAAACTTCTTTATACATATTTCCTTTCCATTTTCTATTATATAGATTGATCCCTTTTTCCCAATAGCAGTTATATTTCCTTGCTGATTCCTTATATACTCCCTCTTGTCCACGGAAGCTCCAAGCTTTGAAGGTTCTTCTCCTTCCTTCATAGAGAATAAAGCAAACTCTCCATCACTCATAGCTCTAAAGTTTATTTCACTTGTGTTTCTATCATAATAAAAATCAATAATATTATCATTGTAATCACCAGAATTAGTTAAACCTTTATCTTTATGACTGTAAATTAATCTTTCATTATCCAAATTAGCATCTGATTTATATAAAGTTAATACATCATTATCTCTTTTTGTATAATAGATTTCCCCTTCCAAGCTTGTAAGTATATCCTTATTTATCAAGCTCTTAATTCCTATAGTAATATAGGGCCCTACCAATATAAGTATAATCATCCCTATTAATATTAAGATTATCCTCTTCCTTTTCATGTTCTCATATCCCCTCTAGTTTAGCTATAAATAATAATAGAATTGCGTCAATTACTAATACTATAAATCAAGATAATAGATTAAATCATATCTCCTAATTACAAAGTTATTATTTTATGATTTCTGAAGTTTTAGCGAATAATAAAAAACATATGGTGCAAATTCTTCAATATAATTATTTTTTCATCAATTATCTATTTTGTTTCTTTATCATAAATCCTCTAGGCACATATGAAATAATTACAACTAACAGTTGAAAAAGAAGTATGGTCCATATATATGGTAAATCCAAGACAATCATTATAAAAGTAATAGCAATCATTAATGGGAACAGGGCTTTATACCATCCTTTATATCTTACTTCTAATATTTGATTATTATTAATAGTAGCTACTCTTTCTCCATTTACTATTATTTGCATTTTTGTAGCACTGCCTATCCATCCAGGACTTCGTTTAACTTTAATCAACATATTACCTCCCTTTTATATGCCTTAATATCAAAATCCAGCTTTATAATAATACCAATGGTCAGTTATTTTTTCTGTGTAATCAAAATTGTCCCCCTTAGGTTCTTTCCATTCCCAACCACTTTTAGTTTTAGTAAGCTTATGTGTGGCACCCTGAAACCCAATAGGTTCATCTGCACTTGTATAATAAAATCCAGTATATAGTCCTGCAGGAACAATCCCATATCCTTTATAAAAATATTCTACAATTATTCCATCAGAGTCATTTTTCCAAAATTGTTTATTCTTTACCTCTGAAAGTTCGACAATCTTATCATAATTTGCATTTTCAATACATTCATTTAAAAACTCTAGATTATCAATTACTAAACTCTTTATATTTTCCTTATCACGATACCTTTTATATTGTCCTACCTTAGGAATTAATAAAATAACAAACATTACCACGGTAATAAAAATTGCTATTATCTTTAGACACCCAAAATTCTTATCCTTTTCCATTCTAACATCCCCATGAAGTCGCCCTTTTCTAGATCCACGTCTTATATAAAATAATGTTCAATAACTTTCTCTATTATAATAAGTTCAATGTTTCATCAATATATTTTAAATTATCTTGTTCTTCTATACATTTTTATTTCTTCTGATTTCTGCCATAATAAATCCACCCATTGTCGCAATCGATAGTATTGGCCCTAATTCACCAGCATTAATTCCGTTACCAATACTGGCACCTATCAATCCAATAACAATGGTAACGATAATTCCAAGTATAATCATTTTATCCCTCCTTAGAAAATATAAATAGTCTTTATTGCACATTTATCTACTGATATTCATTATTTAAAGCTAGTTTGCTCTCAGCTTTCATTCCTTAGCAATAAAAGATAATATTTTATCTTCCACTTGAAAAGTAATTGATGGCACCTTTGTCTTATTATCATATTCCCTTGTACCATAGACCCCAGCAATAGTTTCCTCTATGTCTTCATAATATAAGTCTAATTTATAATCAACACCGACTTTTTCTGTGCTATACTTCCCTTTCCATTCCTTGTCATTAGATTTATCTGTAAGTATAAAACTATTATCATCATTAAAAATAACATTCATTTCATTTTCTAATGGATTTCCCTCTAAATCCGAAACCGATTCTATCTCCCAGTTATGATCTGATACTTTTTCCTTTGTGTCTATGGAAGAACAGCCTAATAGGGTAACTGAAAGAAATAGTAAAGTTATACTAAGCATTATAATTTTTTTCACTTTATAACCTCCTAATTTAAGAGTTCTTTTCAATATATATTTTCAATGCTTTTATGAGTAAAAAAGC
>CAZWTU010000145.1:0-3537 GCA_964637035.1 uncultured Tissierellaceae bacterium | reverse complement strand
TTTTAATTCTCATTGTTTCATCTAGATCTTCTCTATATCTTATAATAAACTCTACGTCTGTTTTTACATTAGCAGCTCTTGCAGCATAAAAGTTTTTACCCCTTAGAAATCTACTTTCTGCCCATAGAGATATATAGTCCTTGTAATCATCTAAAGGTTCAAATGGGCCGTCAGAATCTACCTTTTTTTGAAATGTAATATAAGTATCAAATACCTTATTTACATCTTTCATTTTCTTTCTCTTATCCATCATATTTCTTCACCCTTATAGCCTCTGTAAATTGTAGTCTTACTATCTGCCTTTGGAAATTCTCTTCAAAATATTCCACAGAATTATTGTAATAATACCTGCAAAAATCTAATAAGAGGGACTTTGCAGGCCCCTCTTTATCAAATTCTATATCTGTTCCAGTTAAGTCTTTTAGATATTCTTTTCCTCGGGATATTGTGTTTTGCAAATAAGAATCTTCATTATCCCATGTTATTTTAAGATAATCTTTTAATTCCTCTAACATTTAATCACCTACTCTTC
The DNA here is from genome assembly GCA_964637035.1 of uncultured Tissierellaceae bacterium. Taxonomy (GTDB): domain Bacteria; phylum Bacillota; class Clostridia; order Tissierellales; family Tissierellaceae; genus CAZMMV01. Next base: position 3,005 of record CAZWTU010000145.1, on the reverse strand, counting down.
AAGTAGTTCAATCATTTCTGCCTTGGTCATATTCATATTTAGTTCAATATTCATTACTTCATTTGCATATTTAACTATCTCTTCCTTGTTCATTTTTACAAATGAGATAGTATCAATCTCTCCACCATTCTCTTTAGGTTCAATAACTTCACCATTGATTACAGATATATCTTTTTTGTTTGATAAATCTATTCCAATCAATAAATCATCTTCTTTAATGATCTCTACAAAAGGGTCAAGAGTTGAAGTTAATTCTTCAACTCTTTCCTCTGTAATGCTAATTATTATACCTGGTCTTAAAATTGACCCTGTTTCTTTATCTCTAAATGTTTTTAATACTTTTGCCTTCATTTTCTACCTCCTAAGCTACTGGAAACTCATCTATATTAGTTACCTCTACCTTTATGTTAGCTGGTTTTAATCCGGATATGTCAGCATATACAAAAGCATTGTTATCTAAAGGTTGTCCATGTCCATATAACTTAGTTAAATAAACTCTTTCATCTTCAAGGAACCTATAATCATCAGAGTATTCAATTTTACCTGATTTTGTTGTTCCTATTCCCATAAAGTATCTTTTTGCAAGTCCAATTATGGCCTTTCCGGTTGGAACTTGAACCGATTGAATGACTTTTGTAGGGAATGGTAGTACGTCACTTCTGTATAGTCCATCTGTTCCTCTTATGGTGGTAGCTGGCATAATCTTAGTTAAATAATCTGTTGGATTAACTACCATTATTACATTTTTTACTACCCTTGATAATTCCTTTTCATCTTCTTCCTCATCTTTTCCTTTAGGAATCTTAGCCATATCAGCTAATAAAACTCCATAGGATGCTGGGCTTAAATCTGTAACTGCCACAGTGTCTTTCAATGGATATACTCCACCTGTAACTACTACATCATCACCAACCTGTCTATTCATACCGATAGGCATATCTTTTCCAGTACCATTAATTATAGCTTCTTCCAGTCCAAAGGCTATTGCTTCTGACAATATAACCCTTACATATCTGTCTAGCCATACCGGTCCTAGATCTAGCATATCTTTACATACAGGAATAAAGGCTGATAATTTATTTAATGACATGTCCACCATCTTAAATCCTGATGTTAATTCTTTGACTATTTCAGTACATAATGCATCCCAGGTAGCTAATTGATTTCCATGAGTGTTAAGCAACATCTTTATGATTCCTGATGTGTTCTGGAAATCTATTACTGATAACAGTTCATGTTCTTCTTTCAAATCATCAAATACTGCATCTATAATTGTTTCTGGCATAACCACGTCTAAATCTGTTAATGCTTGCCTTGGGTTACTTGATGCCATAGCCTCAATAGTCTTTTGGTAGAACTCATTTTCCTTAGAAGTTAATTGTCTAACTCCTCTTCCTACCAAAACACTAGAGTCTACTGATTGGATTATTTCTTCTGCCTCTTTTACTACTAACTTCGCTTCTTGCAATACTGCTTGTTGCATGTTTTCTGCAAAATCTGAAAAGGCCTGTGCAAACCCCTCTTCATTTCCTTCTTTTAATGAATCATGTAACTTTTGCATTACTTCTGCTTTCTTCTGTTCAATTAGATCAGGGTTAGCTATCCCTGCGTGTAATTGTAACTTGATTTTAGGTAATTTGTTTTTATTCATTATTATTTTTCCCCCTTAAAATTAAATAAAGCACTCATCATGTTGAGTGGCTTATTGGTATTTTGTTCTATTGGTATTTCTGGTTCCTTAGGCATATCTTCTTCCTTTGGGTCTACTACCTGCAATAATTCTTTAGCTTGTGCAACCAAGGCCTTGTTATAGTTAATCTGTTGTTCCATGGTTAAATTAACTTTTTGTAGCATTTGTCTCGCATCTGTCAAATCTACTTCTTTTTCTAGTAGTTCATCTGCAAATCCATATTCAACGCATTGTCTAGCAGTTAGCCATGTATCAGTTTTTAGTAATTCTATTAGATCTTCTTCTGATATTTTTCCATTGGATTTCAGGATATAGGCTTGCCTATTTCCTTCCATGATTGTGTCTAGGTTGTCAGCTGCCTTTCTTAGTTCCTCTGAATTACCAAAGACCCCCATCATTGCATTATGGATCATCATCATAGTATTGGATGGCATTATAACCTTATCACCTGCCATTGCTATTACTGAGGCTATAGAGCAAGCAAATCCATCTATATATACTGTCTTGTATGCTTGATGTCTTTTTAGTTGGCTGTAGATCGCTGTACCTTCAAATACACTTCCACCATAGGAATTGATGTAGATGTTTATTTGAGTAATATCATCATACTTGGCTAATTCATCTCTAAAGTGTCTAGCTGATGTTTCACTTTCTATTACTTCTCCTTCCCACCAGTCATAGCCATCCCCTTCTACATCTCCATAGATGTACATATCTAAAGTGTTTGGTGTTGCTGATTGTTTTATTTGCCACATCTTTTTTCTTTTATCCTTCACTTAATCACCTCCTTGATAATTTCCAATGGAACCTTCCTTTAATGCTTTATCTAAAAACTCCAAATTTTTGGTTATAAATCTCATGGATCCAATATCCCCTCCTAAAGGCTCTTTGCCTAGTATTCTTAAAGTATCGTCAATGGTCATGGCTCCATTTCTATTTAATAAATCTATAGAGTTGGCTATATCTCTTAAGTCTACTGCTTTAATATTTGTGGTGTCTACTTTTACATAGTTATTTGCTAGGTACTCTTTATTCCCATACATTTTTCTATTGATTTCATCCTGGATAAGTTTAGCTAAAGGATTAATGCAAAATGTCAGGAAATTATTCACTGCGTCTTTTGTATTTACTGTATCCCCTTTTAGTAGGCTTGGAGGGATGCCATAAACTATTGCTATAAAATCAAACACATCATTTACAAAATTCTTAGTTTCTCTACCACTATCATTGGATTTACTGCCTTTTGATTCAGTCAACTCCGTGTATTCAAAGCCATCATTTTCCGGATATACTGCATCCTTTGATGGGTCCATAA
>CAZWTU010000144.1:0-3552 GCA_964637035.1 uncultured Tissierellaceae bacterium | reverse complement strand
ACTATTGAGTGGGAATAACAAACACAAACCTTATGATGGCTATATATAGCTGTTATAAGGTTTGTTTTATACCTGAAGGTTCTAAAAAGGTTCTATCAGATATGGAATAATTATTTATACCTATAATAAGTAGAGCATATTTATGATTAAAAGAGTAAATAATAATCAAATTAACTGCTTTATAATAATGTGAATAATTATATTTTTAGCTATATAATGAACAATGAAATTTTTAGAATATCATCTATTTTGATTTATGTACTAATAAGGTATATAATATTAGCACATAAGACAAAGAGGGGGTGAAGTCATGACTGGTGTTGAAAAATTAAAAACGCTTATTGAAAAGCATGATGGTGTTATTACTACAAAATTAGCAGAAGAGAACAATATTCACAGAGAATATCTAAGTGAGTTAGTTAGGCTTGGAGAGATTGAACGAGTTGGTCATGGGATCTATATTACACCTGATGTTTGGGAGGATAAACTTATGATTCATCAGCTAAGAAGAAAAGTTATTTATTCTCATGAAACTTCCTTATATTTAAATGACTTAACAGATAGAGATCCATTACAATATGTTGTTACTGTACCACATGGTTACAATCCAACAAGATTAAAAAATGAAGGACTAGTTGTTCATACAGTTAAGAAAGAGTTATTTGAATTAGGTGTATCTTTTAAAGAGACTAGCTTTGGTAATAAAGTAAAGACATATGATATGGAAAGGACAATTTGTGATATTTTAAGAGATAGAAACAATCAAGACCCAGCTGTAGTTAATGATTCAATTAAAAAGTATTTAACTAGAAAGGATAAAGACTTAAATAAACTTATGAAGTATGCTGGACTTTTAAGAGTTGAAAATGTCATTCGTCCTTATTTGGAGGTATTACTATGAAGACTTCAACTCAATTAAAAGCCTTAATTCGTAATTTATCAAAAGATAAAGATATAAAAGCTGAAATTTTACTTAGAAATTTTATGCTTGAGAGATTACTGGAAAGAATTTCACTATCAAAATATCGTGAGCAGTTTATTCTTAAAGGTGGTATGCTAATAGCTTCAATTGTTGGGGTTGATGCTCGCTCAACTATGGATATGGATGCAACAATTCAAGGCTTTGAGTTATCGGAAGAAGAATTAGCAGATGTACTCAATGTTATTTTAGCTGTAGAGATTGATGATGGCGTAACTATGAGTCTTAGTAAGATTGAGTCCATTCGTGAAGGCTCAGATTATCCTGGAATGAGAGTTTCAATTAGTGCAATTTTAGATAAGACTAGACAGACTATGAAAGTAGATATTACAACAGGAGATAGAATAACTCCTAAGGCTATAGAGTATCATTTTAAATTATTGCTAGAAGACCGAAGTATTTCTGTTTTAGCATATAATTTAGAAACTGTATTTGCAGAAAAGATGGAAACTATATTATCAAGAGGTACAACAACTACTAGAATGCGTGATTATTATGATATTTATATTTTATCAAGTTTATATGAAGATAATCTTGATAATGATATCTTAAAAATAGCTTTTAAAGAAACTGCAACATATAGAGGGACTTATGAAAATATAAGTAGTAATGGTTCAGAATATATTGAGATGATAGAAGATTCAACTATACTATCAAATTTATGGGATCAATATAGATCGAAAAATGAGTATGCATCCGAAATAGAATGGGTAGATGTACTAACAAGTATGAAAAAAATATTTAATAAAATTTAAAGGAAGTGGCATTGGTGCTAATAATTTATACTTTATTAGCACCAATGCCAACTTATAGACAAATTGCTTTAAGAAACGGTGGCTATTTAATAATAGATGAATTAGAAAATCATTTGAATAAAGAATTAGTAAGGATGATTATTAATATATTTAATAATAAAGATATTAATAAAAAAGGAGCCTGCTTATTTTTTACAACTCATTATGCAGAAATCTTAGACACTTTTGATAGGAAAGATAATATATATGTATTGACAAGAGACGGAGATAATTTTACAAAGATTAATAGATATTCAAACATGGTGAAAAGAAATGAGCTAAAGAAAAGTGATGTCATACTTTCAAACTATATAAAAGGTACAGCACCAAAGGCATTAAGTATTAGAGCATTAGAGGAATATATATGCAAGAATATTTAAGAAACTCACTAAAAATAGGTCATGTTATATGCATATCTGAAGGCTCAGCTGAAGAAGTAGTTATATTAATATATTAACTAGACCTGAAATTGAAATGTTAATAATTATCAATGCAGGATACTATGATAACTTTACCCATAGAGGAGCAGGTCGAAAACCTAGTTTATATTGTAAAGAACAACTAGACATGAAAGATGTGAAAAGTGAAAAATTTGTTTCTGGATATTTTTACGATATAGAGAAATTAATTGATAGTATTAAAGAATATAGAAGATTACATGCAGTTTCAGATGAATATTGCTTATTTGATTTATTGGATTAAATGTAAATTAATTTTATAGCATTTAGCAAAAGGGCTCTTAATCTTGGGCTCTTTTTTTGTACCCAAAAGGAGGGTTTTTACATGGCGAAAATAACTGCAATAGTAAATCAAAAAGGTGGAGTTGGAAAAACTACAACAGCATTAAATTTAGGATATGCGCTTTCAGAAAAAGGAATAAAAGTACTACTGATTGATTTTGATCCACAATCCAGTTTAACTTCAGCATTAGGATATGATGCTGAAAACAAAGAAAACATACAAACATTAATGACACTAGCAATAGAAGAAGAGGAAATTATAGGAAGGGAGAAATATATACTAAACATAAAAGAAAACTTAGATTTAATACCCTGCTCATTAGAGTTGTCAGGAATTGAGATGGGATTAGTTAATGTTATGAGTAGAGAATTGATTTTAAAGTCAATTGTAGAAGAAATAGAAAAGGATTATGACTATGTACTAATAGACTGCTCCCCTAGCCTTGGTATGCTTACTATAAATGCCTTAGCGGCATGCGATAGTATAATCATACCAGTAACTCCAGAGTACCTTTCAGCGAAGGGATTAGCCCTTTTAGTGAATAATATAAATAGAATTAAGAAAAGATTAAATCCTAGCATAGAAATAGATGGAATATTAATTACTATGCTAAATGAAAGAACAAATCTTTCAAAGAATATGTTAATAGCATTAAAACAATCCATTGAATTTATTAAGGATAAATTCAACTTAGAAATTAAAATCTTTGAAAGTAAAATTCCTATATCAGTTAGAACAGGAGAAGCAATGCTAAACAAGAAAAGCATAATAGAATATGATCCTAAAAACAAAGTTTCTGAAGCATATAAAGATTTTGCAAGGGAGTGGACCAATGAAAAAGAATAGCATAATAAATTTAAATGAAATGTTTGGATTAGAAGATGAAGACATGGATAATACAAGGAAAGGAACTACAGAGGTTAGCTTATCTCAGTTAGTTCCTTTTTCTAACCACCCATTTAAGTTATATGAAGGTGATCGCCTAGAAGATATGGTTCAAAGTATAAAAGAATTTGGGATAATAACACCATTAATAGT
>CAZWTU010000143.1:0-3651 GCA_964637035.1 uncultured Tissierellaceae bacterium | reverse complement strand
TCCAATGAATTCAAAATAATACACCCCTTCTTTTAATTTAACTATATTTAAAGAAATAAGTCACATCATCATATGAAGTATTTGTTTTCTCTCCACCAGCTTTCTCATATAATGAACAGGCAGCGGTATTGTGTCTCTGTGTAAATAAAAACATCTTACAAATTCCTAATTCTTTGCAAAACATCTTTATATTAGTAAGCATTTGTAATCCAATTCCTTGCCTATGGTAATCAGAAAGTACTCCTACTTCATGGATATACAACATATTTCTTTTATTATCTAAACGATTAAGTTCATATCCGTAAGCAAATCCAATAATTTGTTTTTCTTGGATACATACATATATCCAATTCATTGGATTTAAAAGAAATTGCCTTGCATTTTCTTCTAAAACAAATCCATTCCTAAAGTCATTTTCCATTTGCAAAACACGTTCTAAATCTAAAATATTAAGTTTTCTAAATTCTCTTTTTTGAGACATAGTACTCCCCCATGGTATTAAATTTATTCAAGTATCTTTAAATAAAAATGCTCAGAGAAATCTTTAGTTTCATAGCTTCCAACTTCTTTATAACCTATAGATTTATAGAAATCTCGACCTTGCCAATCAAATGTATCTAGCCTAATCATATCTGCACCTAATTCTTTTGCTCTTTGTTCTAATTGTTCCATCAAAGTCTTAGCTACACCTTTCCTTCTATAATCCTCATCTACAAAAACAGTAGAAACATAAAGAATTCGAAATGAAGTCATACATGCATCTATTCCTCCAATCAACTTTCCATTATCGAATGCACCAATCTGAATAAATCCATCTAATGGTTTTGGCAAATAATTATTATCATATTCATCTAGCCTTTTTTCAATATCATCAACCTGATCATTACTCAAATTCTTGATCTCATACATATCTTTTTCCCCAAAAATATATTTTTCTTTCCATCTTTCTTAAATCGCTAAGCAAGCAAACAGATATTTCTATAAATCTTCTATATAAGCACTCAATCCTGTTTTTCTGATTATATTTAATTCTATATCTGTCATCAATCTAGAATTATATAGATTTAGATACTCCTCAGAAGTAGTAGCATTAAAAATTAATAAATCATCAGTATTTATTGACAATTTAATTCCATAGTCAAACAGTTGTCTGATCTGATGATCTGTGTAGCTTTTTGATCTTTTTAACATTATATTACTAGTAGGGCATACATTTAACTGTATTTTATGCTTAGCCAAAAACTTCATAACATCTTCCGAACTTACTGCTGCAATTCCGTGATGAACTTCGTCAAGCTCAAGCTCTTCAACACATCTTTTTATATAATCTGCTTCCCCAAATTCACCAACATGGGCCCTTAATTTTAGTCCATTTTTCCTTGCTCTTTTATATAGTGGTTGTACCAATTTTATGTTTCTAGATAATTCATTTCCTTGCCAATCAACTGACTTAAACCATTCAAAACTAAAAATTTTATCTAACTCGTATAATTCAGAATCTATATCATTAACTTCGTTTAATACTAATTCAGGGTAAAATTCCGTATTACAAGCATATTTATTATGAAGTCTATTCATGATATTTATAAATTGTTCTATACCACCCAACAATTCAATTTCATCTGTACCATAACTCATTGATAAGACCTTTATATTATCCTCCGTGGCTTGTACAAAAGATGCCTCTACACGCCTTAAATATCCCTTCAAGCCTGGAATATATGATTTTATATTATTCTCAAACCAATTTTGCATATCATTAAGAGAATCAAATTCTTCTTGTGGTGGAATAATATCATGTCCTATTAATTTCGATATATATTTAATATTTCCACCTCGGCCAACATGATTATGCAAATCACTTTTGGGTACTTGCATCATTTTAGTAATAGAATTTTCATGTAATGCCTCTAAAAATAAAGTTTCTTTATCATTCATCATGTATGTTTTCCTTTCTTATAATTTCTATTATGAATCGTTATCGTTCACCTTTATAGATTTTCTAAATCACACTATCTTCTTACTCTTGGACTATTTCTGCCAATATTTCTTTTTCATTTAATCCAATATTTTCTTTAAAATAAATATTATCAACATTATTAGAATACCATTCAAAAGAATTTCTTAAACCTATTTCAAAATCAGTTTCATTGCTATAAATCTCATTTATTTTAGATACATCAAGTACATTATCATAACTAAAGAACGGAAAAAAATCTCGCTCATTTCTATTGTAGTAAAAATAATCATATTCAACTATTTTTGCCTGCATACCAACTACCTTTGAACAAGATTCTACCCACTCTCTTATTGTTAGGGATTTCTTGTTGCCTACATTAAAAATAGATACTCGCCCAAGATCTTTATTTATAAGATTTAAAATTATATTTGCCAAATCTGTTGTATAGATAAACTGTAAATACGTGCTTCCGTCATTTGGTATAATAATAGGTTTATTATTACAAATATGATCAAATATAAAGCTTTCTCTTTGAGCATAATTATTTTCTCCATAAACATAAGGAGGTCTTAAGATTACTAGATCTGTATTAGAATCTTGGATTTTTCCAATTAAGAAATTTTCTGCTTCGATTTTATTTTTCCCATAGTCTGTCCAATATTTATTTTCATTTAATGGATCTTCTTCTTTATATGGAATGTTTAAATTTTCTACATCATAGACAGCACTTGAACTAATTAATACAAACTTCTTTAGGTTTTCTTTATTTAAAGAATCATATAATATTTCAACTTGCAATTGATTTAATCCAGATACGTCTATAACAATATCAAAAAAATGATTACTTAAGACACCCTTCATTTGTTCAGTATCATTTCTATCGCATTTCAAATTAATTATCCTATCATCATTATTTTCTTTTGTACCTCTATTAAGAATACAAACTGAATAATCATTCTCCAATAGAACATCTACTATTTTCTTACCAATAAAATAACTTCCACCCATAACTAAAACCTTTTTCCTCATTTATATTAACCTCCTTGTATATACCAACATAAGAATAAATCTTTATCCTATATTATTCTACAAAACTTTACAAATTCCTTCTTTTTAGCAAAAATAATTATATATTGAAAAGATGAATAATAAATCTAGGAAGTTAAACCTATATTTATTATTCATCTTCTTAATCAATATCAGTTAACATTTCATTCTTCATCATATTTTTCATTTCTTCCATACTATATTTATTTTCATTTACTTCACCATAAGTCCAACCAAAACCATCATTCTTATATCTTGGAAATATATGCATATGATAATGTCCAATATCATTAAAACATCCACCATTTTGCATTATACTATAGCCATCAGGGTTAAATAACCTTTTCAAGGTTCTTGTAGCTTTAATAGAAAATTTCATTATTTGAATTGCAACATCCACATCCAAATCATCTAGATCAAGACAATGTTTTTTTGGCACTATCAATAAATGTCCCTTATTTATAGGGTCTATATCTAAAAATGATACCATCTTTTCATCCTCATATATTATATATGATTTCTTTTCCTTTTTTATAGTCTTACAAAATATACAATCTTCCTTTGTGTAGTCCATTTAATCATCTCCAGCTTCCCATAGTCTTTCAATCTCTATTAATTCATTTAATTCAAAAGTCATCTTATAA
>CAZWTU010000142.1:1785-3741 GCA_964637035.1 uncultured Tissierellaceae bacterium | reverse complement strand
ATGGTAAAAGAACAAATGTTAAAAAGCTTAAAAATAACCATGGGTGTTGTGGTGGCTGTTTTATTAGCTAAGGCCCTCAATATGGAGTTTTATAGTTCAGTAGCCACTATTGTCATTGTAAGTATGCTATCTGCTAAAAAACAATCTATTAAATTAGCGGGGACTCGACTTTTAGCGGCAATTGTATCCTTAGCCCTGTCATCTTTACTGTTTACGATTTTTGGATTTTCCCTAGGTGTATTTGCCCTTTATATTTTAATTTTTACATTTTTAATGTATAAATTTAATAGTAAAATTGCTATTGTATTAAATGTTGTCCTAGTAATGCATATATACTCCTTAGAGGAAATATCCCTAGCTATTTTAGTTAATGAATTTGGCTTAATGTTTTTAGGAATATTAGTAGCATTAGTCTTTAATTCCTTTACTTTAGATATTGAAGGGGAATTAATTAAATATCAAAAGCAGGCTGAATCTCTGTTTGACTCTATTTTTAAAAACATGGGAAGATGTTTGAACAATCAATGTAAGATGGAAATAGTTAAGAAACAATTAGATGAACTAGATAAAGTTTTGTCAAAAGCAAAGGCAAGATCTTATGATTATATGAACAGCTACTATATTCAAAAAAACAATTATTATACTGAATATTTTATTATGAGAAAACAACAATATTATACTGTTAAATCCATGCAAAAATTTATTACATTGAATTTTTTAAAGCAAGTAGAAGTAAAATTATTAAAAGATTTTACAGACAATTTTGTTAATAATACTAAAGTATTAAATACCTGTGAATTCCAGATGGAGAGACTAGATGAAATAAAAAATCACTTTACCTATGAAGCGGAGATCCCACCTAATCATAAGCAGCTTCAAAACAGAATTGCTCTTCATCAATATCTTTACGCTTTAGAAGATTTAGTTTCAGTGAAAATGAGATTTATTGAAAATTATGAGAAAAATAAATTTACATAGTACAAATTATAGGAGGATAAAAATGAATTATAATACTGTAATAGTAACCATTGAAGACAAAGTTGCTACAATAACACTAAATCGGCCAGAGGCAAATAATACATTTAATATTGAAATGGCCACGGAGCTGAATGCTGCCTTAAGGGAAATGGATAAAGAAGCTGAAGTTAACGTTATAGTTATTAATGCAAATGGTAGAAACTTTTGCACTGGAATAGATGTAAATTATGTAGATGGGAAATCAATGGATGAGTATTTAGATTGGGTTAGACTTATGGAAGCCATGAATATGACAATAGCAAATATGGCCAAACCAGTCATTGCATCTGTACATAGGATTGCTGTGGCCAATGGAATAGGGCTTGTTGCTGCATGTGACTTAGCTATTGCAAGTGATACAGCCAAGTTTGGTGCCACCGCTATTAATGTTGGATTATTTTGTATGGGACCTGCAGTACCTCTATTAAAAAGTTTAGGTAGAAAGAGAACCTTAGAATTGATTATGACCGGTGATATTATAGGTGCAGAAAAGGCTTTAGATATTGGCTTAATTAATAAGATAGTTCCTGAGGCAGACTTAGTAGAAGAAACTAAAAAATATGCTAAAAGACTAGCTGATAAAAATCCTGTGGCAATGCAACTTGGAAAGAAATCTTTTTACCAAATAGAAGATATGAAGTATGAGGATGCTCTTGAATTTACCAATTATCATTTTGCAAGCCTTTGTAGTCTGGATTCACCTCAAGAAGAAGTCAATAAATTTTTAAATAAAAACAAGAAATAGATAAAATTTGGCTCCTATTTATTATATAAAAAATAGGAGCCAAATAGTTTTTATTATTAGTTAATGTAATTACTTAAAGATTAGGGTCTAATCTCTTGTGGCTTGTTTTTGTGTAATTCATAAGTTTTATCTAATTGTTTAATTTCAACCCATAGCCATATTCCAGTTAATATAAAAGCACCTAAATCAGATAA
>CAZWTU010000142.1:0-1685 GCA_964637035.1 uncultured Tissierellaceae bacterium | reverse complement strand
ATATTAAATTTTTTAGATAATTTATTGTTATTGTGGTAAAATATAGTTAGTGAAAATAAGGAAATAATAATAGGAGATGTATATGAATGATAAAAACAATTACAGTAAACTTAGACACAGTAGAAATGATGCTTTTTTTCTGGCAATCTATTGCTGAAAGGGAAAAGGTTGGAGAGGGATTTATGAGGGAAGTGGCGGAACAAGAGGATATGAAGTATTTATATAATGATAACTTCGATAAAGAATCTATAAGAAAAGTCTTGTCTGCAATATCAAATAGAGAACTACTAAATAATGCGACTAAAGAAGAAGGTAGATTTTGGAATTATAATATGTGGATGATGGAAGACTTGGATAATATGAATAACATGGTTAGGCCAGTTAAAAGATTAAACTTGGATAGTTTAAAAGAAAAATTAAATGACATTGAATTGAAAGATGATAAAATAGAAGTTGTTTTTATACCTGGTCATTTAGAAGAATGTTATTTAGATGAAAACAAGTTGGCAATAAACTTCTTTAGACTTATGGTTGATTTTACGGATGAAACAAAGGTAAATATAGGTGGGAAGCCACTTGAAATATATGTGGAGGAAAAGATAGTTGAAATGGTAAAATAAATTGACTTTTGTCATCCTGGGAGCTAAGGGATCTTAAATCAAGATTCTTTCTTATTAGGATGACATTTTTATAAGGAGGAGCATATGGAAATTAAAAAAGGTAATATAGTTAAGGGACAAGTAATTGATTTTACTCATGAAGGTAAAGGTGTAATAAAGGTTGATAATTTCACTGTATTTGTTGAGGGGGGATTAATAGGGGATAAAGTTGAGGCTAGGATAGATCAAGTAAAGAAGAGTTTTGCCATAGGGACCGTTACTAATATAATAGAAGCTTCAGTGGATAGGGTAGAGTTTGATTATGCAATAGAAGAATCTATGGGAGGCATACCCCTATTAGAGTATAGATATTCTAAACAATTAGAGTGGAAAAGAAACAAGGTAAAAAGAGATTTAGAAATGATAGGAAAATTAAAAGGAATTACAGTAAATGAAACCATAGGAATGGAGGACCCCTTTAGATATAGAAACCATGTACAAATACCTGTGGGAAACAAAGATGGTAGAACTGTAGTTGGATTTTATGAATTAAATTCTAGGGATATAGTTGATATGGAAGGAAGTATACTTCTACCAGAAGTGGGGAATAGGATATTATCTATAATTAGAAACTGGATCCAACAATATAATATTAAATCCTATGATAAAAAAACCAAAGATGGGGTTCTTAGACATATAGGATTGAGGATAAATAAAGATAATGAAGCTATGGTTATATTGGTAACAGGTAGTAAAAGATTAGCTGAAAAAGATGAATTAATTAAACTATTAACTGGAGAAGTAGAAGAGGTAAAGAGCATTTATCACAATGTAAACTCTATGAATTCCCCAGTTGTTTATGGTGATCACTATAAGAATATATATGGGGAAGAAAAGTTAGTTGACAGTATAGGAGAGTACAAGTTTAACATATCAGTAAATTCATTTTTCCAAGTAAATAGATTGCAATCAGAAATTTTATATAACAAGGCCATGGAATATCTAGAGCCTAATCTAGAAGATATAGTGTTTGATTTATATTCTGGAATAGGAACTATTCCTATATATATAGCAGATAAGGTTAAG
>CAZWTU010000141.1:0-3763 GCA_964637035.1 uncultured Tissierellaceae bacterium | reverse complement strand
GTGTATTCAAAGCCATCATTTTCCGGATATACTGCATCCTTTGATGGGTCCATAAAGTCTTTCATTGTTTCCTGTAGGTGTTCTTGTAAAGCATTTTCTTCTTCTAATTCTTTTGGTAAATTAGTTGGTATTTTTAACTTACCTTTCCTCGCTTTAGAATTTTGATAGCCTTTGACACTTGATGATATTAATTTAGAGAAATCATTGTATATAATATCTACGGAATTTCTTAGCAATGAGTTGTCATTTTTAAGATACAATACCTTACCTTCATTCCAGGTATCACTTAAATCATGGTCTCCTATAGTTACTTCCGTATAGGCATTTTCCCTAAATGCGTAGGTTGTTCTAGTGAAGGCATCTGCTAGATATAGTTGATTGTTTTGTATTAAGATTAAAGCTTCACCTTTAGAAAGTAACTTTCTTATAACCTCTTTCCAGAACACAGATGATGAAGTATTTTTATTTGGTTCTACATTAAATAAATAATAATTAGAACCTTTCTTTTCTTTACCTTTTGAGAACGTTTGTATTTCGGATCTTGCTACAGTCTTTGATATTAATTCAATACTAGCTTCTGTTACTAGTATTTTATACTTTGTATTAATATCTAAGTCGTGACTGCAGGTCTTTAAGTCTGTAAAGCCATTCTTAAAAAACCCTCGGAAAAAGTCCATTATTCCCACTTACTCACCCCCCTAATTAAATTTAATCGTTTTGATTAATCTTGGTTTTACAATTTCTTTTAATTCTTCTTCTACACTCATAGCATGAATAAAGCAAAAGAACCCATCGGTCTTTCTTTTGATAGGTTCTATTTTTAAATAAGATTTATTTCCTTTTTTGTCCGTTGAGACATATACATTGTTACAGTACCATCTCATTAACTTATCATCACCAAATATTAATTTCTTTTCTGCAAATAACTTTGTGATAATAGGATGAAGCTTACTGTGGGTTATATATCCACTTGGTATTCCTTGTAGTTCCAATCCTTCCTTATCGAATTTATCTTTTAAGGCTGTAAATCTGTGCCTATCTGATACTACTTTTTTTATCTGGTAAAATTCAGATTGCATAGCGAACCAATCATAAACTATATCTTCTGGAATTATAGGGACATCTCTTACTATAGTGGCTAATCCTAAGTCTACTGCCTCATAAATATCTATATTGAATTTAGTTAATTTTAAACTTTTCTCGTGTATAAAAGTATGCTGAATGAATACTCTTTTACCTTCATGCTTAAATAGTAATCCTACAGAACAAAAGTCCCTCAAGTCTGCAAAGTCTATTGCACCTATACACTCATGTCCTATTAAATCTGGGATAGGTTGATTAGTTGCTTTTATTTCCTCCCACTCTGCTACTGCCTTGTTTTTGTCTTGTTTTGGTAGGTTCATTCTTTTGGTGTAAAAAGCTACTACCAGTTCACTGCTTTGTTTCATGTCCAAATATTCTTTCATAACAGTTCTTTTTAAAGTCCTATCATGATTTATTCTAGGTATAGATTTTTCCCAAAGTTCAGGCTTATCAACTTCATCTTCACTGTCCATTCTACAGATAAAAGGAAAGAATCCATTATGAGGATCTTCACCTCTTAGGATTCTTAAAGATTTTTCTATTAAATCATCTAATACTGATTCCCTTACATCCCCATCTGTGGTTATATAGAACCTTCTAGGGTTTGGTACCTTCCCTAATCCACCTATGAAGACACTAATATTATCATAGTTTTCATAGGCATGGACCTCGTCAAAAATTACTGCCCCAGGCCTGCCACCATCTTTAGTTTTGGCATTTGAGGTTCTATATCTTAAAGTAGCATTTGTCCTTTTATAAGTAATCTGTTCTTTAGTTCTGGTAAATGATTTTTGTATCTTTGCATTATCTTCTATAACTTGGTAGACTTCATCAAAACTTGTTTTAGCTTGGTCTTCAGATGTAGCTACTATATCTATATCATAATTTTTAATTCCATGCTTATCGCTTTGAAGATAAAAACTTACACAGGATATAAGGCCATTCTTTCCTGCACCTCTACCCATATACCAGAAATGGTCATCAAACACCAAGTCCCCAGTATCTTTGTAAAAGACTCCATCTATAAAGCAAAATAAGAATTCTTGGAAATTGATTAAATCAAAGGGGAAGTAATCTTCAACAACCCTTACTGATTCATAGATTCTATTACTATCTATATAAACATTAGGATCATCTAATACTATTTTTAAAAAGTTGACTAATAACTTCTGTTCTTCACAGGTATGGACTTCTCCACTTTCAACTAGGTAAAACCACTTATCTATATATTCATGATATTTATAAGCCTTCATCTTCATCTTCAACTACTTCCAAATCTGAAGCTCTTACCCCTAAGTCAAATAATATTTTAAGCATTTGATTATTTACTTTCAAGAGTTCAGATATACTGTCATTTTTCTTGTAGCCTTTTTGTCCTCCCCCATTGTTCCACTCAACCGAAACTCCTCTTTCCTCTATGTCAGTTTGTAGCATGTTTTTAAAATCCCAAAATTTCATATAGTCATTTACTAGATCTTGGTAGTGGGCAAACTTATATACTTGTTTTTGTTTCAATTGATTTATTATAGCAAGTTCTATTTTCCTTCTTAGTTTTTTCATTTGTTCGTCATCCATATACCCACCCCCTATCACCACCCCTTGTGCGAAAAACTTATAAAATCTCCGGAGCCACCTCGTCGTCTCGGTTGACGCTACTATTTAAAAACCTGCTAGAATTTACCCGGGGTAGGTATCTGCTCCCCTATTCCCATCTCTCCTCATTAGTAAATCCTTTCTTCTCTTGATACTCTCCTAATCTATTTGGATGACATACATTCTCGTGGCAATCATTGCATACTGTTAATAGATTTTCATCTGTTAAACATAAATCAGGTCTATCCTTTAGTTCTTTTATATGATGCACGATTAAAGGATCCTCTTTGGTTTCTGTTGTTACTCTTCCTTCTTCCCTGCATATCCTACATTCATTGTTATCCCTATCTATTATTTCCTTTCTCTTTCTTCTCCATGCTCTGCTAGTATAGAAGTAACTTACATTGCCTTTCTTTATTGCTTGTATTAGTTTCCTATACAATAGTGCCACTTCTTCCAGGTCCTTTTGGATTGTTTAAATCCCTTATAATTTTCTCTATTAATTTATCTTTATCTATACTCTCTGCATTTACATTTATATTTATTGTGTGTACTGTTCTGTCTTTCTTGCTAGACAAGTCTACTCCACCTATATAGTTGTTTAGTTTTGGTGGTAATTTTGGTTTCGGTGCAATATAGTATTTATGATAATTTCTAATCAATCCGTTTTTCTTGGCCTTTTTAATTTTATTTCGCATTTCTCTTATGCCTTCTTCTATGTCCTTTATAAACCCCAATGGCTTAATATGTCCATTACACTTAGGACAATTATATCCGTCGCATAAGTTATCCGCTAAATATGTTTCTTTACAATTTAGGCATTCAAATAGCATTGGTTTACTGTTCATATCTATTTACCTCCAAAGTCTATTCCAAATTTTCCTCCACATATGCATGGTTCTTTTGTTTTATGCACTGTCCAATTCTCATTGCTCTTTTCTTTATTGATTGGAGCTTCTTCTCCACATTCTTTACAAACCACTTTCATTTCAATTTTTCTCTTGCCCATATTCACCACCTACTTATCTTTTTCTCTTTGTGCATTTCTAGCCATCTAATGCTATGTCTCCACCGTTGGCATAACATT
>CAZWTU010000140.1:0-3767 GCA_964637035.1 uncultured Tissierellaceae bacterium | reverse complement strand
AGAAAGTTGTTTTAAATTAAAGTAGGACATTTTTAGTAATATATGTCCTACTGTGATTTCTTGGTTATGATATAATTATGTCAAGGAAATTATTAAGGGGTGAATAATTATGGATAACTTAGTAGTTGTTGAGAATTTAAATAAGTATTATGGTAAGAGGCATATATTAAAAGACGTATCTTTTAATATTAAGAAAAATGAAATAGTTGGTTTTATAGGGCCTAATGGGGCAGGAAAATCAACAACAATGAAATGCCTCTGCAACTTGGTAATTCCAGATAGTGGAAAGATTATTATTGATGGATATGATTTATTTAAAGAAAGGGAAAATGCTTTAAGGTCCCAAGCTTCATTAATTGAATCTCCTGGACTTTATACTGATATGACAGGAAGAAAAAATTTAGATATCTTTGCTAAAATGAGAGACATTTCAAAAGAAAGATTAAAAGAAATAGAGGAATTTACAACATTAGGATCCAGATTAGACTTAAAAGTGTCAGCATATTCAATGGGTATGAAGCAAAGATTGGGACTTGGCATTGCACTTCTTAGTAAACCTAAGTTTTTAATCCTAGATGAACCATCTAGTGGACTAGATCCAAAGGGGATTATAGACTTAAGAAATACCTTAGAAGATTTAATTGAAAGGGAAGATATGTCCATACTATTTTCATCCCACCAACTAGGAGAAGTGGAAAAACTGGCCCATAGAACTATTTATATAAACAATGGTGAATTATTAGATTTACCTGATATTGAATCGGATATAAATAGTTATATATTAAAACTCACTAATATGAAAAAGGCAGAACAAATATTAACCTCAATAATTGGAGTAGAAAATATAAAACTTTTATCAAAAGACAGTGTGAAGATTTCCATATCTGATTCTGAGATTTTATCTAAGATACTACTTAAACTTTTAACAAGTGAAATTGACATATTAGATATAAATAAACCCATGGTGGATATAGAATCAATCTATGAAAAAGTATATGGTGATATAAATGATATTTAAGCTAATTAAATTAGAATGGATTAAATTTGTTGAAAGTAGAAAAAATAGGATGATTTTCATATTATTGTTTTTGTTTCTTTTAGGTCTTATTTTTCATAATCAAGTTCAGTATGAGAATCACTTTGAAATTCAAGAAAGATCTATGATTGAACAAAGGAATAAAGCAAAAGGTCCTTTAAAATTTATTACATCCTTAATAGAAAATGATAAAGAATATAAAGAAAATCCAGATGAAATATCTTTTTTAAAAAATGAAGAGAAAAAGTCATTAATGCTAGAATACTACTATAAGGATTTTAAAGTTGAAGATTCAACTAATATACTTAAAACACAAACTGAAAAATTTGAAAACTTGATATTTGGAGAAGAAAATGCTTTTATTAAAACAAATATATTAAATGCAAGGGGTCAGGCTCCACTCAAGCTAATGAGATATATATCACAGAATAATTACATAATAGATAAGGAAATCCAGCCTATAATTAATCCTTATGAGTTAAATGGAGTTAATTTCTTACTTCTTCTTTTAAGAGGTTATACACCTCTAATACTTATGATATTTACTGTTTTACTATCAATAGATATATTCTCAAGTGAAATGGAAGAAGGCAGTTATAAGCTATACTTTACCCAACCTTTTGCAAGAAAGACTATTTACTGGGCTAAAATACTAAGTGGAGCATTCTTTAGCTTAGGTGTATTAATTGCTTTAATAAGTTCATTCTTTCTTGTTATATCCTTAACCCATGGAATTGGTCAATATTATTATCCAGAAGCAATAGCATCATCTAAAATATTATTATCATTTACAAGTAAGATAAACAATCTGGGACAGTTTAATATTCTGTCTAGAGCTAAATTTATAATACTAGGTTATTTGTTAATATTTATTGTCTGTCTGTCTTTAATGATTTTCACTATTTTCATATCTATTATATTTAAATCAACTACTAAAACACTAGGAGTTCTTACCTCTCTTATCTTAGTTGGTTTTGTAATGGATATGTTTTTAAAAGAGACATCATTATTTAGATTTTACTTTCTCCTTTCCTATACAAATATCGAAAGAGTCATCTATGGGGAGATAAATTCATCTTATATACTAGGAATAACTATGTCTATATTTATAATTGTTTTATTATCAATTGCTGGAGAAAGAATCATTTCTAGATCAGATTTATTAGGTGGTGAAATATAATGGGTGCTTATATATGGTTTGATTTTAAAAGAAAATTTATAAGTTCAAGAACAGTTTTTATAATAATTCTTATATTACTATTATCTTTTCTAAAGATTAGTGATTATAACAATAAATCTATATTAGATGATAATAGTAGACTTTATACTAAAGCTAAAGAAATAGAAGATAGGGGGAATTCGTATTTAAATTATTATATACGTGACAATGAAGATAGGATAGATGATAATATGGTAGATTCTTATAAGTTTATGGAGAAGATTGGTATTGATATGCAAATAGCTATAAAAAATAATGACTATAAAGAATATAATAGATTATCTACCCTTGGTAAAATCTTAACATCTAAAGATATTGCTATTAATGAAAATATACTTAGGGAAATGAGCTTGAAAAAACAAGTCATCAATATCTGGAATGAACTAAGTGATGGAGTTCACTATGATGATATATATTTTGAAAATTCCGGAATGAAAGGAGCTGCAATCTTCTTTTACATGTTTGTTACAGAAGTAAAACATGATTATGGATTATATAAAGAAGATTTAGCCCCTATAGATCCATATTATATGGATAGTACAACATTTATATATACCTATATGAGAGATATTCTTCCTCTTATACTTATGATTATAATAATTATACTAAGCTTTGATAGTGTCAATTCTGAATGGACAGGGGGAAATCAAAAGATGATTTTAACTTCTATTTATTCAAGAAACAAATATATTCTATCAAAGGTAATTGTTGGGATTATGTATGCTCTATCTGTAATTCTAATACCAGTTATGATTATATCAATAGGATATGGAATCTTTGATGGTTTTAAGAATTTTAATTATCCCGTACTATATTCAAAGGATAGTTTTACAGCTTTCAAAACTATTAATAATTATGTAGAATTTGATATGTCAAATGTGGGATATAATCCATCTCTAGGGCTTAGTATTTATTCAGGATTTCCAAAGGCAGAAATGGGAATGAGTAATAGCTTAACAATAGCTCCCTTGTATAAAATCTTGTTACTTGGATTGCTTATATTGATTCTTTATATAACTTTCTATGTAATATTAAGCACATTAATATCATCTATGCAGGAGAATAAAATTATATCCTTTGTATTATTAATATTAATTTCTATAGGAGCTACATTTATAAGTATGCCCCTAACCTTAGGAGAACATATAAATTTAAGTCCCTTTAGCATGAATAACCCAATAAGAATTTTAGATGGCACTTATAATACAACAGGGATAAGTTCCATAATAATCTTATTAGTAGGAAGTATATTATTGTTATTATTTAACCTTTATTATTTTAAAAGAAAAGATATTTAATGGAGGATTATATGAAAAATAAAAAATTATTAGTAATTCTATCCTTAGTTTTAGTAGTTTTATTATCTTCTTGTGGGAAAAGCAATAGTTCCTTAGAACAAATGGAAGCTCCTAAAGCAGGAGAAGAAATTGCAATTATAGAAACTGATTTTGGAACTATTAAATTAAGATTGTTTCCAGATATTGCACCAAAAGCAGTAGAAAACTTTAAAAG
>CAZWTU010000139.1:0-3785 GCA_964637035.1 uncultured Tissierellaceae bacterium | reverse complement strand
GGTATCAAAAGTGCAACTCCCATTGCTGCAGATAAACCTGGCAATGCTCCTACTATGATTCCAACCCCTACACTGGCAAGGGCAGCAAATAAGTTTACTAATTTAATTGCATTTAAAAATCCAAACATTATACTTTCCATAAAATTATCACCTCATTCTTTATATAATAAATCCTTTTGGTAGTGGAACCTTAAGTGCCCCTTTGAATAATACATAAATAAAGATTGTAAATCCTACTCCTATTAAAATTGCTTTTTTCTTTTCTAATTTAAGGCCAAATAACATTACTAATAAATAGGCAAGAGTTGAAACTACATATCCTACTATATTCAATAAGGCTACATAAACACCACTAGTAACTACTACAAATAACAATTGCTTAATATCAACTTTTTCAGTGCTCTCTTCTTCTTCTTCTTCAACCTGACTAAAGTGATTATGAATCAGTAATCCTATAGAAAAAACTAAAAGAATCGTAGTGGTAAAGAGTGGATATAACCTAACATCACTTCTAAGTTGGAAAATCATTAAATAAAATATAAGACAAATCAAAACTAATAAGAGCCCTAATACTAAATTTTTCTTCTTACTCTTCATGGTACACCTCCATTTAAATATTTAAATAATGGTAAAGGAATGATTAATCATTCCCTTACCTATGGAAACTTCCTAATTATTTAAGATCAAGTATTTCTAATATTTCTTTTAAAGCCTTTTCTTCATTTTTAATATAATTTCCAAGATCTTCTGGACTCATATATTGAATATTTAATTCTGCACTAGCTGCCTTTTCTGCATGCTCATCAGATTCAATTGCCGCTTTAAATAAGTCATGAAGGGTATCAATTATTTCTTGTGGAGTTCCTTTAGGTGCTACTAAACCTCTAGCTGAACCATAAAGTACATTATATCCTTTTTCCTTCATTGTAGGAATGTCTGAAAATGATTCTACTCTTTCTTCTGTAAATGTAGCTAATAATCTTAACTCTCCTGATTCTATTAAACTTGCAACTTCTGATATTTTTGCTGCTGTAGCATCAACATGTCCACCTCTTAATGAAGCTAAACTTTCTCCACCTGAACCACCAAAAGGTACATGAGTTACATCAATGTCTGCCTCATGGGCAAAATGTGAAATTCCAATATGGTCTGATGCTCCTGTTCCATTGTTTGCAATAGTTATATCACCAGGGTTTTCCTTTGCATATGCTACAAAATCATCAAGAGTTTCCCATTGACTAGAACTTTGTACTATTAGAGCACCTGGATCATATACATGATTTAGTATTGGTACTACATCATCAACTTTGTACTTTGTATCTCTTTCTAGGGTTAAACTTACAAAGGTAGGTAAGTTTATAAATCCAATTGTATATCCATCTGGTTTAGCATTTGCTAATTCCGTGTAACCTAATTCACCATCTGAACCGTCTCGGTTTTTTATAACAATTGGCTTGTCAAAGTTTTTTTCTGCAACAGATGCTAATATACGAGCTCCAATATCTGTTCCACCACCTGCTTTAAATGCTACTATAACCTCTACAGGTTTAGTAGGATAATTGGAAGTATCTACTTCCCCTCCATCCTTAGCCCCACATGCTGCTAAAGAAAGTACCATAGTCAAACTCAATAATATTATAATAAATTTTTTCATAATCATTCTCCTTGTTATTTATTTTTTCTTAATAAACAAACTCCTTATTACTTGTTAACCTCCTTTCATATGAGTTAATAATCTTACATGAAACTGTGTTAGGGTAATATTAAGATTGTATTAATACATTGTTTCGATTTCGTTAATGATAGCATATTAACAAAGTAAAGTAAATCGTCAAAGTATTCTTAAATTATCCCAGGGCCGCCTTATTCTATAATCTAGCTTGCTTATCTCCAGTTTCTTCCATTCTGCTATGCTTTCTTATGTTTTAAGGCATTCATACAAGAAAGATTGCAAATAAAAACCCAATGTCTGCCTATAACAATGCAAATAACTGCAATTGTAAAAGGTAAAACATTGGGTTTTAATTTAATATTAATGTTAAGATATTATGAATTTCATAAACTTGAAGGTAAGTAGACAGTGAATTTACTACCTTGTCCTAATTTGCTTTCTACATCTATTGAACCAGCAAATAATTTAACAACACTATTAACTATTGATAAACCTAGGCCGCTGCCCTTAATATTATTTGATCGGCTTTTATCTACCCTATAAAATCTTTGAAAAATCTTAGGTAAATCCTCTTCTGGAATACCTAGACCACTATCTTCCACTACAAATTTGATGCCATCCCTATGATTGTATAGGCTTACTTTGATTTCCTTGCCTTCTTCTGTGTATTTGATACTGTTTTCAATTAAGTTTGTAGCTATTAGTCTAAACCAGTTGCTATCGCCATTGATTGTGTTTAAATCTTTATCTATATGAACTATTATATTAATATTCTTACTTTCAATTTGTGGTTTCAGTAGTCTCTTTATTTCTATTAAATCACTTTTAATATCTATATCTTCCAATTCTTTAACATTCTCTATGTTTTCCATTTCTGATAATTTAAGCAGATTATTAATCAAGCCTTTTAATCTTTCGGCTTCAAATTCAATAATATCCAAAGCTCTGGCCTTACTTTTTTCATCTAATTCCTTTATCTTTAATGTCTCTATAAAACCACCTATGGAAGTTAAAGGAGTCCTCAATTCATGGGATACATTGGATACAAATTCTTTTCTCATGTTTTCTAGATTTCTAATTGAAGTTACATCCCTAACTACTAAAAGTGTGTCAATTTTATATTCTACTATATTTTCTTCCTGTATTGTTGATGTAGATAGTTGAATTATTCTTTTATTTTTTCCTCCTATTTCAACTTCATTATCATATATATAGTCATTGGATTTAGCCTTTAATATTTCATCCATTAGTTGCTTATCTATTGTTAATTCATCTATATTACTTCCAATTTGTATCTCACTGTGTATATTCAAGATCCTCTTTGCACTATCATTTATTAGTATAATATTATCATCTTCATCTAAGGCTATTAAACCATCCTGTATACTAGCAAGTACCGCATTCATCTTTTCATTTTTATCTTTTAGTTCTTCTATAGTGATTTCTAATTTTGAAGCCATTGTATTAAAGCTTAAAGATAGCTCTTTTACTTCATCTTGTCCCTTTGCTTTTACTCTTTTCTTTAGGTCCCCCTGAGCAATTTGTTTAGATGCCTCTGTCAATTCTTTTAATGGTTTTGTAATCCTACCAGCCATTACATAGCCCAGTAGAATAGCAGATAGTAAGCCCACACTTATATATAAGGTGCCATAATTAACAAAGTTGTCAATTACATAATCCATTTCTTTATATGGATCTCCCAGTCTTACCATAATATAATATCTACCAACCCTTATTGGATAAGCTGCCAAGTAATAGTAATCGTGTCCCACTTCCCTACTATAGCGCTGTATTACTTGTGTCCTGCTTTTAATGGCATTTTTATATTCAGGCGTTTGATCAAACTCATCAAAAATAATACTATTATTCATTGAGTCTGCTATAACCTGCCCATGATTTTCTATAAATGTAACTCGGGAATTTACAAGGTAGGACAGTTCCTGTGATAACCTATGAAAATTGATATCCTCCCATTCATCCTCAATTTGATTTAGGATATTTGTAATTAAATTGATATTAGTCAGTAATTTCTCTTCCTTAGTGTCTCTATAGCTTCCTTTAATGAAATTAAGTAATAGTACTCCTGTTATTAGAGTACTTACAAGCAAAACAA
>CAZWTU010000138.1:0-3914 GCA_964637035.1 uncultured Tissierellaceae bacterium | reverse complement strand
GTAGTTTCTTGTTTTTTAATAAAACAATTTAAAAACGCAATTTTTGAATCACAAATACAATATAAAATCCTAAATTCCCTAGCATCACTAATGGTTGTCCTAAATTCATGTAAATTTTGCTCTATATTGTCTGAAAACCTTCCTAAAGATTCATTTGCATTATATCTTCTCATAAAGATATCCAAATCATCTACTATTGTTTTGAAATCTATTGAAGAAAGCTTGTCTTTTGTTACACAAACCTGAAAATAATCCTTGTCATCAACCATACAAAAGTCATAAATCCTCTTATGTTTTTCTTTTAAATATTCTCTTATAGATATAAGATTATCTCCATAAAGGTGTTCTAATAGTTGAGTGGCTTTAAAATTATTTTCAATTTCTACAGTTTGCTTATTAAATGAATGATTTACATATGTTTTTTTGAATTTATCGTGTTCAAATGATATCATCCCCATACCTTGACTACAAGCTTTGCTTAAACAATCTTGTCCTTCAAATTCCTCTTCCCAATAAGGCTCAGCAATTACATTTTCAAATATTATATCTTTTATTTTTGCTATTTCTGCTGAACCTCTTAATTGAAAGAGTTCGAGTAAGGTTTTGCCAGATACAATCTTTCTATTAAATATCTCATGGCTTTTAGTCAATCCAATATTATACTTATTTAAAGATTCAAGTAATGGAATTGTATAATCAAACAAACTATCTAGAAAATCATCTATTGAATTAAATTGATTATCTACTGAATAATCATTTAGTATTTTTATATTATTCATAATCCTTCAACCCTAACATTCTATCAATATCTATTTCAAATTGATCGAATAGTCCTTCTGGTGCATCTACTATCCTGCCTCTTTTAGAAACTTTGATATTATCTACTTTTGTACATCCTCTATCATCTAAACTAAAAAAGTTAATAGTATAATCATCATCATTTATTTGTTTTCTTGTAACTGCAACCCTAACTCCATTGAATATATGGTCACTATGAGTTTCTAAAATTATTTGTCTATTTGTATTTGCTATATAAATAAAAAATTCTATTAATTTTGATTGAGCTTTTGGATGAAGGTGTATTTCAGGATTTTCAATTATTATAGTATCCTCTTCTTTTATTGATAAACACATTATTATAATGCTTACCAAATAACTAATTCCTGAACCTACATTTTTTGTTCTAATACTCCTTGAACCACTTATAAAGTTTGCCTTTATTCTATCTGTTTCTTTAATATCTGTTGTAGAAAGTTCCATACCTACAATATATTTCAACCAATAGTTTACTTGACTTTCCAAGGTATTACTAACCTTATATATATTGGTTAATCTATCATCTAAAATAAAACCTTTATGTTTTTCAAAGTAATGGAGACAGTATTCTCCTTCCAGTCCAAATTTAAAATCATTACTATAGTTTTTCTCATATATATCCCTGTGCCCAATTCTTGATGAAGAAAGATAGTATATTCTTCGATCCATATAGAGTCCTCTAAATCTATCCAATAATTCCTTTGTTATTAAAGGATTATTTTCATCATCACTTTCTAGGTTTGAATCATCTATCAGCTTACTAAAATCTTCTTTATTTTCATCTGATTCTACAATGGTGAAGGCATAATTACTGTCATCAAAATCTATATTTATACCTATTGCTTGTGCATTTATTATATGGTTTCTTGTTTCCCTAAACTCTCCTAAAGATACTAGTTTTCCATTTAGTGGACTACTTAAGTTATTTATATTTTGACTAGCTAGTAATATTGATTGAATAAAAGTAGATTTACCAGATGAGTTAGTTCCAACCAAGATATTTAACTTTTTTAATTCAATATCTAAACAATCTATGCTCTTTAATCCTTTAACTTTTACATTGTTTATCATAGAACTACCTCCTCATATATTCTATCAACCATACTATATCTTATATCTACTTTTCTGCCAGAATCTCTATGATTTGCTATACTATCTAGGAATTTTGGATTTTTAATAAGTTCTTCATATTTTTCTTTTAATATAACATTTGATACTTTTTTATCTTCCAATATTATCATTAAATATATCCATACTTCAAAGACATTCATATTAATTGGTGATTTTCTTTTATTTGTTTTTGTCAATCTAAATGCATTTTCATCTAAGACTTCACTTGCAAGATTAAATGCATTTAACATTGAATTTTCTAGTTCATTTAAAAAATCATCCTCCTGGTAATTTATAAATTCCATTGTTTTACCCAGTAAATCATCCATATTTCTATATTCTATATGTTTATTATTATGTTTTATTTTATTAATTCTGAATAGATAAAAAGCAATTGCCCTTAAAATAATATATCTGTCTTTCATACGTTTAGGACTTATCCCATTGTTGGTTAGTTTTTTAAACTCATCAGACTCTGCCAATTGTCTTAATAGTACAGAAGCATTTCCTTGATATAATGCATTTCTCATTTCTTGATTATTTAATGGAGTTCCACCTCTATTTACTCTATCAAATATTTGAAATTTAATAGCATCTTCTGTTGGTGGTTTGATTATTTGAACTATAAGTTGAAAATCTTCTAACTTTGCTTGTAATATTGGATCCAAATCATCAAATTTTTTAGTAGATATATTATTCAAAATTTTAAGATCTGATAGGCCATATTCATTGTCTAAATATTTAAAAAAAGCAGTAAGTCTCTGTCTTCCATCTACTACTATAAGATTTGCATTTTCATCTTCTGAAAAATACATTATAGGAAGTGGTAATCCCATCAGTACACTTTCAATTAATTCTGATTGTTGTTTTCTATTCCATACTTCTTCTCTTTGAAAGGGACTGTCTAATATTAATTGATTCTTCATAGTTCTTTTTGAGTATCCATTTTCTTGTCTATCTTTTCTTGTCCTATCGTATTTTCTTTTAAGTTCATATATGGAATATTGATTTCTTTCCACCTTAATATTCTCCACAGGTAAGTAAGACTCACTATTTTGTGGGTTAAGGGAGTCTTCTCCTTCTATTTCTGGATTAAATTTATCATTTCCATATTTATCTGATTTTTTTATTGTTATCATAATAAACACCTCTATGTATATTTTAACCATTTAAGTTCTAATATACAACTATGCATGAATATTGACTTTGGTTCTACTTATTTATCTTAATCCACCTTTTGATTAAATCTTTTATTAATCTCTTTGCCTCTTCAAGTTTCATTGGATTTTCTGGTGGTTTTGATTTCATATAACCGTGCCTAGCATCATTACCAATAGCCTTTGGATGATTTGCAGTATGCTTAAATCTATTAATTTCTTTTTTTGTTATGCATCCTAATTTAATAGGTTCTACGTTACTTTCAATTATCTCAAAAATCTTATAAAGATTAGACCAATCATCTAAACCTTGGTGATCTACTAATTTAAGAATTTTTTGTATTTCTTCATCTTCAAAAGTTAATTGAAAAGCTTCCTTTATTTCATCATCCTGTATATTGTCTTGCCTTATCAATTTTTCATGTTTGTTTATACTTCCTATTTTTACTTTATCAGTTACAGTCCCATAATCCTTAACGAATAAATAATATACCTTGTTTTTAGGATTTTCCAAATTAACTACCATGTCTACAGAAATCTCTAAATTTTTATCGTTGTATATCTTAAATAATGACTTTATATAGATTATATGTTCCTCCGCTGTTTTAAGTATTTCTTCTGAATTATTCATTTTATTAAATTCATTGGATATAAAAAAATAATTGTTATCAACTTTGTTTATATCTGTTTTAGGTGGTTTCATCATTTTTTTTAATTCTTTTATGTCATATTTATCAACGATTAACCTAACGGCCCATTTCATATGATTCCCCCAACTTTCTAATCACTTGCATATCTTCTTTTCCCAATATCCCCACTTCATTATATTTC
>CAZWTU010000137.1:1808-4027 GCA_964637035.1 uncultured Tissierellaceae bacterium | reverse complement strand
GTTATTATTATACTGTTGGTCCCTCCACCTTGGATACTTAATTCTCCCTTTACTTCTACATTGTGAAGGTGTACATCTCCTTCTCCTATACCTGCTGTTAGATATAAGTTACCGTCTATTACCATGTCTTCTAATCTTACATCTTTTGTACTTACTAAGGCATTTCCTTTTATGTCTTTAGATACTGTCCCTTTTTTGTTAATTATCTCTCCACCAATATTGTGAAGCATCTTAACTACTTCAGCTCTAGTAATCTCATTGTCTAATTTAAATGTTCCATCAGGATAACCATTTATAAGTTTATCCTTAGCTAATCCACCAATTTTTCCTTTAAGTTCCTTTGGAAATGATGAATAATCTTTAAATTTCTTTGCTGCTTTTTCATCTTCTTCCATGCTTAATACTGCACTTATTATCCTAACTACTTCACCTCTAGTGATATTATCACCAGCATTAAGTTCTTTTTCGTGATCAAGATATCCTGCGGCTACGCCTTTTTGGGCATCACCATAATACCATTCCCCTGGCTCAATATCTTTAAATTCAACCTCTTTCTTTTCTGTCAATCCTATAAAGCCATTAATAACTTTATAAAATTCTGCTTTTGTC
Organism: uncultured Tissierellaceae bacterium; assembly: GCA_964637035.1. Lineage (GTDB taxonomy): Bacteria > Bacillota > Clostridia > Tissierellales > Tissierellaceae > CAZMMV01. Next base: position 3,418 of record CAZWTU010000137.1, on the reverse strand, counting down.
ATATTGTTTTCCGGCCTAAAACTTCCATCTGGATATCCGTCTAATATCCCTTTTTCACGCATATAGTCAATATTACTCTTTGACCAATGATTAGTATAATCATCTACTTGCGCAAATGCCGTAACACCGCTAGATAGTACTAGTATCAGTGTTAGCAATAATGATAAACGCCTTTTCATAAGCTTATCCCCTCTGCCTTTGAATTTTACCACAATGTGGTAATAACATAACTGTATCAGAAATTAGGACTAAAGTCCACTCAATATGGGTCCAAATTCCTATTGATATTTACAATATTTTCGACATTTTCCGACAATGACTCCTTCTTAACAAAAATTCAAGCTACAGTTTTAAAATACATAAAAAAATAGGACTGCTAGCAATACACAATCCCATCTTGCTTATATATATTTAACAAATTAATACCATCTCATCTAAACCTTCAATACCCTATAAACCAACATATACAGTCCAACCCCAACTCCAGCAGATAATCCTACTGTGATTATATTATTGATAAATGTGTGGGGGAAACTTGTGGCTATTATTCCGTAAGTCAATATTATGCCTGTAAACATAATAACTGCTGCTACAGAAATCTTAATCATCTTTTCCCCAAAGTCTTCATAATTTAAAAACCTCAACCTTTTATTTAAACCATAAAATCCAATAACTACAAATACTATAGAAGATATACTAGTACTTAGGGCTATTCCAGCCCCTCCCATTCTTGGAGATAAAATTAAGTTTAAAAGTAAATTAACTAGGAACATTAATAGACCCAAATAAAAGGGAGTTTTCATCTTGTGTATGGAATAATAGCCTCTTGTAATCATGGGGATAAATGTTAAAGCAATAAATCCTATTGAGTAATAAGTTAGAGCCTGGGCTGTGAAAAATGTAGCCTGAGCATCAAAAGCTCCCCTTTCAAAAAACAATTTAACTATGGGGGCTGACATGGTCACTAATATTATAGATACTGGAACAGCAAAGTGTAAAATAGAACTTATCCCATACCTTATCCCATCTCTTAGTTCTTCCATATCCTCTTTGTTGTGACTTTCCGTCAAGATGGGAAATATTACAGTAACTATAGCCACAACAAATATTCCTAGAAACAAGCTGATTATATCATTTGCATAATTTAATTCTGCTATACTACCTGATCCCAAAGTAGAAGCAATAGCATTATCAATAGACATATTTATCTCATTAATTCCAAAGCCTGCAATAAGAGGAAGAAAAAAGACTAGCATCTTTTTTAAATATCTTTCTTTTATATTAAACTTCCATTTATATTTAAATCCTTTTTTTCTCATGGCAGAAAATAATATATATGCTTGAGAAAGAATAGCAATACTTCCTATAATCATAAGTCCTTCAATACCAAAGGAATCCCTAAATAATAATAAATATATAATAAATATCAAAGGATTAGATACTAAACCCTTGGCACCTGCTCTAAAGGCGTGTTCAGATTGCAAGTAGCCTCCTGTAACTGCCCTAAACCAAGATAGGATTATAATAGGCAAACCTAGTCTAAATAGGCCAATAGTTTCTTCCAATTCTAAAGCTTTTAGTCCAGGTCCAAACAAAGAGATAATAATAGG
>CAZWTU010000137.1:0-1708 GCA_964637035.1 uncultured Tissierellaceae bacterium | reverse complement strand
TAGCAGATATACTAGTGGCTAAAGCAAGCCCACTATGAGCCATACGTTTTATTAATATTAGATTTAATATTAGGTTTATGACTACTGCAATAGCTCCATTTATCATAGGTGTTCTTGTATCTTGAAAAGAGTAGTAAACCTTATTTAACATAAGTCTAAGGGAAAAACCTACCAATCCTAGGGAATAAAATTTTAAAGCCTGGCTGGTCATCTCTGTAGCATTACTTCCAAAGACTCCTCCCTCAAAAAACAAATACACTAGGGGTTGAGCCAATAGCAATAGACCTATTGTTGCAGGCACAGTAATTATTAATATAATATTTATTCCTTGGCCTAATATGGCTCTGACCCTTTCCCCGTCTTCCCTGGCAAAAGCCCTAGAAAGCATGGGAAATACAACTGTTGTAATGGCCATAATAAAAACGGCAATAACCATTTCGTTTATCCTTGAAGCATAGGTAAGAGCAGAAATGCTTCCCTCTGCTAAACCTGATGCTAGAGTTTTATCTATTATAGTATTTATTTGCTGTACAGCTGTTCCCAGTAAAACCGGCAGTATAAGTACCATAGCTTTTCTAAAATAAAGATCCTTAAAATTAATGGAAAAACTATATTTATAGCCCATATGTCTAACAGCTGGAATAAGAATCAAAAATTGAGTAGATGCTGCCACTACTGTTACAAGCATAAGACTTTCTATACTTGCATTTTTCCCAAAAAATATGAGATAAATTAAAAATACAAAGTTATAAGGAAATCCGGCTATGGCTGGAGGTCCAAATATCTGGCTACTATGCAGAAGTCCTGAAAATAAATGATTAAGGCCTAAGAATATGGCAATAGGCAAGCCTATCCTATTTAATTTAACTGCCAAAATAAACTGTGGACCTGTAAAATCCTTTGCCAATACTTTTATAATTATAGGAGAAAATATGTAACCTAAAACAACCATTATTATAGTTATAATAAATACTATATTAAAAGTATTGTTCATAAACTTAAATTTTCCTACTTTTCCATGTCTTTCTTCTACTTCTGAAAATATAGGTATTAATGTAGTCTTTAAGGCATTGCCCAAGGCTCCAATTATAATAACACTGGCTGTCATAGCAACAAAATAAGTATCTGTCTCCATTCCTGAACCAAATCTATTTGCTATGAGAATCTCCCTTAAAAAGCCTAGACCTTTAGATATAAGGGTTACTATTGATATCATAGCTGCCATTTGGCCCACACTTTGTTTCTTGGTCATTTATATCCCTTCCTTTGGCAATAAAAACTTTTGGTCTAGTTCATGAGCTGGCATAGGTTTGGCATAGTAGTAACCTTGTGCTAAGTGGCATCCAAGTTTCTTCAACAATTCCATTTGCCCCTTAGTTTCTACTCCTTCTGCCACAACATTTAAATCCAAGGCACAGCCTAAATCTATTATATATTTAACTAGGGCCTCTTCGCTGGTGGCCTTTTCTATATTATCAATAAAACACTTATCTATTTTCAAGTGTTTTAAGGGCAAGTTATTTATTCTTGCTAAAGATGAATATCCTGTACCAAAATCATCCAAGGCTATTTCTAAACCCCTATCTATTAATCTTTTTAATACCTTGCTTTGTATAATCCTTTTGCTTAAAAGAGCAGTCTCCGTAATCTCTAAAATTATTTCCCTTGGGGATATATTGTATTCAATTAATAATTTGTTTATTTCTTC
>CAZWTU010000136.1:0-4033 GCA_964637035.1 uncultured Tissierellaceae bacterium | reverse complement strand
AATATGGGGACTAGTACAGCCGCAACCATACCTCCCGCAAAGCCATTATTATAAAGATTCATTCCACCATGTAAATATCCTATATTCATAACCACAGAGCTATGTAGAAAACCTGCTAAGATTCCAGCTCCCCAACCAAATGTTCCTGCAATAGGCGCCAAAGTAGTACCAAACAAGGCTGCTAAGACTGTAGTAACTGCATTAGCATCCCATATCTTAAATAAAGAAGCAATATAGACACCAATAACTATGGGAACTGTGTTTCTTAAATGCTTTCCAAAAGCACCAAATCCTACCACTGTAAAGACAGCCCCTATGGTAACACCATTTAATTCCCCCTTTATAAGTAATATATAAAAAATTGCTCCTATTCCCAATATACCCATATTTATAAGGCTCAAGCCAAATCCATATATGGTTATAAAATCTGATACTAACCTACCAGAGCTGGCAAGTAACCTTTTATATCTCCTAAATTTACCACCATTTAATATCCACCCAATTAATATCATAGAAGCAAAGAATATAGTAAAAAATATACCCAGCGATACATTACTTCCTTGGAGTAATATTGAAGTAGCATTGTTTTCAAAACCAAAGGCCCTAAGCATTGACATAAAGAAAGTACCTATAATTCCAGCAGTAAAACCAACATTGTATAAATTGAAACCTTGATGAAAACTAACGAAATGATTTGCTAAAGCCGGTAGAACCAAACCTCCAACTATCCCAGCTAAATTACCTAATATAATACCTATAATAGGATGAAAGTCAAATCCAAAACTAATCTGACTAACCAAGGGTCCTAGAGCTGTACCAAAAAATGCAATTACTATATATTTATTAAAATTATCTTTTTGCGTCAAAGAAAATAAATAAACCCCTAAAAATATTGACCATATATTATAAATATTCTTGCCAAATAATCCAAATCCTCCTATGGTGAATATGGTAGCAACAATAGGCCCACTCATATTTACATTATTATATTTTCCAATCATAATAGCAATTAACATTATTAGTCCACTATTAAATAAAGCTGCCCCAATATTAGCTAATTCCATGTAATCTGTTAAAAGTATACTAGGTGCCAAAACAATCTTTTTCATTCCCAATATTATTTCCTTTGGTGTATTAAATAAAAAAGCAGATAATAAAATAATTACAACATATAAGCTTATTATTAAATATCTCCCTTTTTGAGAGACTATCAATTCTCGTTTATTCGGCCTTCTCTTTCCAGCTGTCATAAATCTTTTGATTTTTTCTAAATTCATCCTTTGCCTCCTACAATAAATTTTATTATTAATATCTTATTGTAGTATAGGCAATATTTCAAGACAAATTTTTATTTAATTCAAGAAAAAAAGGATTTATCCCTAATAAGTAGAAATAATATCCTTTAATTTACTTATTTAAACTCTTTTAAAAATTCTCCATAACCTTCTTTTTCCATGTCTTCTTTTTTTATAAATCTTAGGGAAGCACCATTGATACAATACCTAAGTCCACCGCTGTCCTTAGGGCCATCATCAAATACATGGCCAAGATGAGAATCAGCCTCTTTGCTTCTTACCTCTGTCCTTATGCGGCCTCGGCTTAAATCTTCTTTTTCACCTATATTTTTATCTATCAAGGGTTTAGTAAAGCTAGGCCAACCACATCCTGCATCATATTTATCCCTTGAAGAAAACAAGGCTTCTCCACTAACAATATCTACATATATTCCATCCTCAAACAATCCATCATATTCATGGGAGTATGGTTTTTCAGTAGCATCCTCTTGAGTTACACTATAGGATATTGGATCTAATTTCTCCTTTAACTCTTCTTTATTTGGCTTTTTGAATTCTATTTCCATAATATTTCACCTCGTAAATTATTATTACCCTTTTAACAATAAAAACAATAAAATTATTTTAAGTTTTGCTATAAACCTTTATTAGCCTTATAATTCTTCTGTAGCTATAATTAATATATTATCTCCAAACTTATCATCTAACTCTTTTAGTTTCTCCGCATCACTATCTCCATAAGACCTAGCAATTTCAACCATTCCTAAATTATATCCTTCATCTAACTTTTCTATCATAATATCCTTAAACCATTTATGATACAAGCTAGTTCTAAAGGATAATCCTGAAGAGCTCTTGTCACTGCCTGATATAACATCCTCAATATCTTTTACCTTTCTAACATTAGATGTAAAATAATAAAGCAATTCTTTTTCCATTTCTGCTGGCAAATCCTTATAAGCAACTAATAATACCTTGAACTTTGAAGATTTTGCTCCCTTTCGTCTATTCAATTTAATCTTCCCCCTATTCTATTAAAACTTTATGTACAGTAATTAACCTTATTAATATTAATTATAACATATTTATAGTAGTTAAGAAGTTGAAATATGAAAAAATTGCGAAAAATACATATATTTCAGTTTATTTTAATCCATAATAGAGTTTGCCGTCCTTAAATTCCCTACCTATCTTTCCAGTAAAATATAAATGTTGTAAGTGTGACATAGCTTCCTCTGTGGCAAACCATTTTTGTGGACCTGGAAAGTCATTCCAATCCTTAGCCCTTATACTCCAAACCATTCTAGCTGCAACATCACGAACAGAAAATTCTCCAGCCTTTAAAATTTCTATTATTTCCTTTAATCTATCATTATGGTGTAATAAAAGTTCATTGATTCTCTTCTTATGGTCTTTTACAAAACCTCTGTGAGACGTAAATAAATGATCTATCTCATAAAAATAAACCTTAGCCAAACTATTAAAATATGTAGCTAAAATGTTGTCTTCAAATCCCCAAAAGCCTATATTAGGAGTAATCCTATCTAAAATATGGTCCCCACAAAAAAATATCTTATGATCCTTTTCATATAAACCCATATGGCCAGGCGTATGCCCTGGTATAAAAACTAGTTCAAATGTATACTTACCAACCCTTATCTTATCTCCTTCACCTAGATAATTGAATCTTACTGGTGTTTTCATGGAGTACTTATACCCTGGATGCTGACTAAAGCTTGTATCATCTTTGTCCAAGTCAAATAAGATCTTTAGCTCATCAAACTTTTCCCAATAAGAATCATCTATCATTTCATTAATTACCCTACCATCTTTTTCACCTGTGTAAATCTTAACTCCAGCTTCCTGAAAAAAACCTGCCATTCCAGAATGATCTGAGTGTAAGTGTGTAATAAATAATTCAGTATCTTTTATATCAATATCCAATTCTCTTAATCCACTAAAAAGTCCATCTATACATTCTTGCTGATTAAATCCTGTGTCTATTATTAGAGATTTATCTTGTCCCTTTATTACATAAACATTCAATTCCCTTAAAGGATTATTAGGCAATTCTACCTTTATCATATATATATCTTCATATACTTTTGTAATCAAAGTCTACACCCCTTCTTTATGATATATATATAGTATTTCCTTATGATAGTATTGTCAAATTTACTTTAATTTGGCGGGTATTATATCATCATTTGATTCTTCAATAGACAAGTTAATATTATCCCCTACATTTAATATACTTACCTTTTTATTATCCGAAATATCTAGTAAATAGTAAGTGGATTTATTAGTCAATTTTACAAAATAAATTGAGTTCCCATCAATAGTTGCTTTTCTTATATCCTCTATAACTCCACTTATGTCCTTAGTTTCTGAACTACTTATATTTACACCACTATCCTTCAACAAGCTTTTATATTCCGATAAAGTATTAGGGATACTATTTCCAGTTGCTACAATTTGATACTTTTCCACATTTACCATTCCATACATTTTCACTAGTCCACCACTATCTTTTAATGATAGTAAATATGTGGGCTGGTTTTCTATTTTTAATAACAATGGAAAAGTTGACCTATAGCCTAAATGCTGGACTGCTCCCTCTGCACTATCCATAGCAGAAAATTCCTCTGCACCTGATATTCCATAGGAATGAGTTTCTTTAGTTCTTTTATTCATTAAAACAAAGGCTATATTACTCTCATCTTTTCCAACACTTGTTA
>CAZWTU010000135.1:0-4158 GCA_964637035.1 uncultured Tissierellaceae bacterium | reverse complement strand
AATTCATCAATTAACTTTATAAATGGATAACCTTTCCCTTCCCAAAGATAAAATGCCAAGGATCCTGGAAGTGTATTTATTTCATTTATATAAATGTTTTTATTTCCATCTAGTAAAAAGTCAATTCTAGATACACCTCTACTATCAATGGTCTTGAAAGCCTTTTTTGCTAAGTCTTCTATTTCTTTTTTTACATCTTCCTCTATGTCTGCAGGAATTATCCTTCTTTCCCCTTGATCTTTTCCGGATTTCATATTTGATTTAATATATTTATCTTCAAAGGTAAGTATTTCTTCCCAGCCTAAGGGCTCTTCACATAATGATGTTAAAAGATTTTCTTCGTAACCCATTACTGCACAGTTTATTTCTCTAGCATTTACTACTGCTTTTTCTATAAGTATTTTTCTATCATAATTAATAGCTATTTCTATAGCTTTTACAAGTTCTTTTTTATTATTCGCCCTAGATATTCCAATACTTGAGCCTAAATTAGATGGTTTTACAAATAGGGGATAAGTAATTTTATTTTCAATATCTTCTATTAGCTTTTCACTATGGCTTTCCCATTTACTTCTATAAAACCACATATAGTCAACTATTGGAAGTCCATTGGCTTTATATACATCCTTCATTAGTATCTTATCCATTCCTACACTGGAAGCTAAAACTCCTGCTCCTACATAAGGTATATCCATTAGTTCAAATATTCCCTGTATTGTTCCATCTTCACCATTCATTCCATGGATTGCTGGGAAAGCAATATCTATTTCTCCAAGTATTTTTTTCTTGAAAATACTTACATCTTCTGGCTTGATATAAATCTTATTGTTCCTATAACTTGGAGATAAAATGATTTCTTTTAAATCTGTAAAACTATTGTCCCTAAAATTTTCAAACTTCAATAAACTAGATCCTGTTAACCATTTACCCTCTTTATCTATATATATAGGTATTATTTCATATTTATTTGTATCCATATTTTCAATTATTTGCATACCTGTAATAACAGATACCTCATGTTCCACAGTTTTACCACCAAATATTACTGCCACCTTTTTCAAAGAAATCCCTCACTTTCAATTAATTATAATGATCTGGTAAATCATTTTCAAATAGTACAACATCCTTAGCTTTAGCCAATTTCCCAATATATTCCGTTGACTCATCTAGGCTATTTACTATATATATATTATTTTTATTGAAATTCGCTTCCATTAACCCCTCATATATAGGTTGTGTCCGCTCTTCTCCTACAAGTATTACATAATCACATACCTTTCCTATGTTTATACCAAATTCCCTATTAGCTTCCTCCTCCATACTTCCTAATTCGACCATTCCTGGAGTTACTATTATTTTCTTACCTTCTTTAAACTCTGATAATACATCCAAGGCCGCTTTGGCTCCTATAGGATTGGAATTAAACGCATCATCTATAATAATAACCCCTGTATCTGGAGTCATTATGTTCAATCTATGGCGAATTGGCTCTATTTTGCCTATTCCACTTTTGATTTCTTCAAATGACAATCCTAATGACCTAGCCACTGTAACTGCTGCTAATATATTATATATATTATGTTTACCTAAAAGTTTTGTGGTACATAGTATAGAATTTCCTTTCTTGTCTTTAATTGTAAAAGTTGAACCTTTTTCTGAAACCTTAATGTCCTCAGCGTAAAAATCCAATTCCTCAATATCTTTCATTCCATATAGGCCCTTTTCTTTAAATGTCTTTTCAGCTAATTTCCTTATGTATTCATTGTCATAATTGAATACAGCTAGCCCTTCTATAGATAATTCTTCTATTAACTCAAACTTTGTTTTCATTATATTATCTATGTTTTTAAAAGTCTCTATGTGTGTAGGTCCAATAGATGTTATAACTCCTATATTTGGTTGAACTAGTTCTGAAACCTCTCTTATATCTCCAATATTTCTTGCACCTAATTCTGCTATAAAAACCTCATGTTCTTTTGTTAAATCATTATTAATTACTTTAGATAGGCCCATTGGCGTATTATATGATTCAGGTGTATTTAAGACATTATATTTTTCACCTAGAATTGTTCCTAAGATAAACTTAGTACTGGTTTTTCCAAAACTTCCAGTAACACCTACTACAATAAGATCTTCCCTTCTTTTTATCTTTTCTTTAGCCCTATTATAATAACCATTATTTATCTCCTTTTCAATTGGGCTAGATATTATATTTGCCATCAATGATATGTACCCCTGAAAAAGATACGTTACAAATAAGAAAGCCAATAGCACCATAAAGATTGCCGCAAATAGGTAAACATTCATGGTTGGAATCAATTTTATTACAATAAATACAAATGTAATATCCAACAAAACATTTAATAAAATGTTTATAGCATACAATCTTTTAGCCCTACTTGTAAATACAAAAGGCTTCTTTGCTTGTGTTCTATCACTTTTGATAATGTATATTTTGTCTTTATTTTCTTTTATCCACTTAAGATACTCATTGGAATTATATCCTTCTAATTGGATAATATGCAAAAATTCTAAAGACCTTTTAGTCATTAATGTTAAAGCTATTACTCCACTTAAAATTACTATTAATAGCAAGTTAATCCCTCCTTCACTAATTAGTTCCTATTGTTCATTATATTTTAAGAAGTTTTTTATTATAATTGCGAACTTATTTCTATCATCTAAATATGAGTAATGTCCTGTTCCTTCTAAAACTACAAGTCCAGAGTCCTTTATCTCCTTCTCCATTATCTTACCCATGTATAAGGGAGTAGCTGTGTCCCTATCCCCCCATATCAATAATGTAGGTGCTTGTATCTCCTGTAAAAGTGGTTGTAAGTTTTCATTGACCACCTTGACTAATATATTTCTCATAACCCCAGAAGAATCTTTATAATCTGTAGAGCCGAATTTTTTATAAAATTTTTCCATCTTTTCTTCGTTTTTTAGCCAAAAGAAAAAAGTTTTATATATGTACCTAAGAGTTTTAAAACCATAAACTTTTATATAATAATTAAAGCTTCTTTTTGCTATCAATCCTGCACTATTTACTAATATTATCTTTTCTACTAACTCCGGGTATTTACTCCCTAATATAATAGAAAGCTTGCCCCCAAATGAATGACCTATGAATATGGCCCCTTTTATTCCTTGTATCTCCATATATTCTCTTATTACCTCAGCATATTTAAATGAATCAATAGGCTCTTTAGGTTCCTGACTTCTCCCAAAGCCTGGTAAATCCAGTGCATGGACCCTAAATTTATCCTTTAATGTGTTTACTATGGGAATAACGGTATCTATACTTGCTCCCCATCCATGTAAGACAATGATATCTTTGCCTTTACCTTCTATAATGTAATTTATATTTATATCACTAATTTTTATCATCATATAGATTCACTATCCTCTTTAATAATTATGCCCTTAGCCATACAATTATATCATATGTTACATATTTATTACAGTGAAAGTAAAAAATCCCTCAAATGAGGGATTTTACTAAAATAATATTCCGCTTCCAAACATTCCTGCGAATACTAAGGAAACTATTGTCATAAGTTTTATTAATATATTTAAAGATGGTCCTGAAGTATCCTTAAATGGATCTCCTACAGTGTCTCCAGTAACAGCAGCCATGTGAGCTTCGCTACCTTTTCCACCATGATGACCTTCTTCTATATATTTCTTAGCATTATCCCATGCCCCACCAGCATTGGACATAAATATTGCCATTAAAACACCTGTAACTAATGCTCCTCCAAGTAAACCACCTAGAGCTTCTGCACCTAGTATAAAGCCTGTGACAACCGGCACTACAACTGCAAGTAGTCCTGGTATTATCATCTCTCTAAGAGCTGACTTAGTACTTATATCTACACAGGTAGCATAATCTGGAGTTGTTGTTCCCTCCATAATTCCTGGCATTTCTTTAAACTGTCTTCTTACTTCTTCAATCATTGCAAAAGCCGCCTTACCTACTGCATCCATAGTTAATGCTGAGAATAAGAATGGAAGCATTCCACCTATTAACATACCTACAATAACTACTGGTTCTGTTATATCAATAGTGTCAAGGCCAACAGTTTGAGTATATGCAGAGAATAATGCAAGAGATGTAAGTGCTGCTGAACCTATTGCAAATCCTTTTCCTACTGC
>CAZWTU010000134.1:0-4171 GCA_964637035.1 uncultured Tissierellaceae bacterium | reverse complement strand
GCTTTTCTATAAACTTAGCTCCTAAAGCTACTGCACCTAGTGCTACTGTACTGCCCATCGTATGATCTGATAAACCTACATTAACTCCAAATGTATCCTTCATATTTGGTATTGTTAGTAGATTTATCTCTTCATATGGAGCAGGATAAGAGCTAGTACATTTTAAAAGAGTAATATCATAATTTCCTTCACCTTTACAAGCATCTACTGCTTCCTTTATTTCACTTATACTAGCTATTCCTGTGGAAATAATCATTGGTTTTTGTTTTGATGCCATATAACGTATAAGCGGTATATCTGTTATTTCAAAAGAAGCTACTTTATATGCTGGTGTGTTAAGATCCTCTAATAGGTCTACTGCAGTTTTATCAAAGGGTGAAGAAAACAGTGTAATACCCACCTCTTCCGCATAATCAAATAACTCCTTATGCCATTCCCAAGGAGTATATGCCTCTTGATATAGTTTATATAATGTAGTCCCATCCCATAAAGTACCTTGTTTTATTTGAAAATATTCATTGTCGCAATCCATAGTAATTGTATCAGCTGTATAGGTCTGAATCTTAACTGCATCTGCACCAGCTTCTTTTATTGCCTTTATTGTTTGTTTTGCTATTTCTATATCATGTCCATGATTTGCAGATATTTCTGCAACAACTATTGTTCTATCATTTATTCCTACCCCTAATGTACTAATATTTGTAGACATAATTTTTCACCCCATTTAATACTTTTTATTGGTTGCTAACCAAGTATCTCAAAATTTGTTAATTTTAATACTCCGTCCATACATTTCACATAATAATCCCCATCTATTAATTTAATTATACCTATGTTTTTAATTAATAGATCTTTATCTTCTTCTACCTTAGCTTGGTTTATTATTATCTTACTACCATTTATAAGGTGATAGTAAGCTCCAGGATAAGGATGTGCTTGTGCCCTTATGAAATTAATAACCTGAGTCTTTGATTTATAAAAGTCTATATATCCCATGTTTGGAGTTCTCTTGCCATAGTAACTTGCTTCTACTTCATTTTGTATAGTAGTATCAATTCCTTTTTCAAGTTTATTGAGTGAGTTGATGAGTATATTTGGATAGATCCTTTGGAACTTTTTTAATAATGAATGACCTGTATCATTGTGATTTATTTTTATTACTGTCTGTTCAATTATATTTCCAGTATCTACTCCCTCATCAATCAAGTGACAGGTTACCCCTGAGTACTCTTCTCCATTTATTATACTCCATACATGAGGTGTCCTTCCTCTATACTTAGGTAGCAATGACCCATGTATATTAAGTGCATACTTCGAAATTGAGAATATATCTTTTGGAAGTATATATCTATAATTTATACTTATTATATAATCAATATTATCTTCCTTAAGAACATCATCTAGAAAGGTCTTTTCTTGTCTTGTATCTTTGTAGGAGTAATCAATATTGTTATATCTAGCAAAGGTATCTATGCTTTCAATTTGCTCTTCTTTATGTGTTAAGATATATATAATATTATAATTTTCTTCTATTAATCTATTTAAACATTCTAGTGCTAATTTACCAAAACCACAAAATAATATATTCTTCTTCATATAGCCACCCTTTATTAACACATAATTTCATTAAATTTTATTTTTGCCCATCATTAATCACTTTTTATAAAGTTTTCTGCTCCACATGCGCATTTATATTAAACAGCTCTGGTCTTTTCTCAAATAATTTAATAATATCATCAAGATAAAAATCATGTTTTTCATTATATAATTCACTATATATTCTAGTTATCAATTCGAAATCTTCCTTAGTATCTAATGTCCACCTATGCTTTGAGTAATCCTTATCATTTTTATAGTTAAATATATTATCATTTTCATACATATATGGTGTGACATGTTCCCTTTGATATCTATTTTTAGCTTTCATAAATGCAGATTCTAACTCTTCCAATGAAAATATCTCTGTATCTAACCCTCTTGGATATGTTCTTTTGGATAAATCAGAACCTGCATTTGTTACTATTCTATAATCATTATCTATATAAAATCCAATGAGTTTATCAATTATTTCCGGATCTATCAAGGGACAGTCTGATGTTATTCTTATTATAACATCAGAATTATTCTCTTTTGCAGCATGGTAATATCTAGACAATACATCTTCTTCTGATCCTCTAAAGACTTTCACTCCAAGTCTTTCTGCTTCTATTGCTATGATTTCATCCTCTGGTTTTATAGTTGTAGCTATAACAATCTCATCTATTCCTTTAGCTTGTTTTACCCTAGTTATTACATGCTCTAATACAGTTTTACCTACTATCTCTTTCATTACCTTTCCAGGTAATCTTGTAGAACCCATTCTTGCCTGAATTATTGCAACAACTTTCATAGTCTATCACTACTTTCTATAATAGTTAGTTACCCTGTTTACTACATCAATATTAATCATAAAATAATTGTGCAACCATTTTATAATACTTACTATCATTTTGATATTTATCTGTTAAGCTAAATACTGCTGTTAATTCTCTTTGATAGTTATAACTACCATATGAAGCATTTAAATACCTCTCCCTTATAGCCTCATCACTTATTGAAAAGTAATTATACCAATCACCATTATACTCAAATTTGAACTCCAGTTTCCTTTTAGAATAAAAATCAACAACATTTACCGTTGAATTCATAACTCTAAGCAATAATAGAGATGGCTGCCCACTAATTTCATATTCAGTAACTGATTTATTGGTATTATAAAATATCTTATCTGCATTATCATAGCCTCTAAATTCAACTACCTCTTTTAATGAACTTTTTCCAACCTTCTGCCACTTTTCATTGTTATCATATATATAGTTTTCAGGTTGAGACTTAGTTGGATTGTGAGAAATTAACTTAATTCTTACTATGTCAAATATCTCTACTCTGTCCCCATTAGAATATATTATGTCAACTAGTGGAACTGATCCTTCATTTGAGTGATCCATAGATATTGGCCTTATCCACTGTCCAGTAACTCTATCCACCCCAGCAACACAGTAGCCCCCTCTTTTAGTACTTTTTGCTAGTATTATAATTTCTTTATACATAGGAATCCCCCTTATAAATTAATTATATCTAATGATTTAAATATATCCTTAAATCTATTGGCAACAAGACTTCTATGGCAATTTTTTGATGAATATTCACTACAAAGAAAGCATATTTTCTTATCTAGATTATAATGTTTTAAAATATATTCTTCAATATTTCTTTCTTTCATTAAGTCATCAAATTCTATTATATATTGCTCCCATCTAATATCTTTGTTTTTATATCTTTTTAATATTTCACCGCTAGGTGAAAATTTCACATCATGAATATATTCTATATTGCAAATTTCCTTTAAGAAATACCTTATATCTGGGAACTTAGTAAAACCAGCTAATTGTGATGTATTATTCAATCTAATATCCAATATAATCTCTATATTGTTTTTTTTTAATAAGCTGAAGAATTCTTCAGCCTTCCTTTTAGTAAATCCAATTGTATATATTCTTTCTTTCATAATACTTTTATCCCCACTTCATCTATTCTATAACCAATTTCTGAATTTCTATATTGATAACTCTTCTCCACCATATCATTCCAAGATAAGGAATTAGAAAATAATGACAATTGATCTCTGTTAGGAAAATAGTGGTCTACTAATCTCTGTTCAATTGACTCTTGTGATTCATAAGATCCATTCGATAGTATGTTTTTCACATTATATCCCAAACTATAAAATTCTTTTGCTACCATGATATTTCTATGGCAAGTACTGGGATCTTTTTCAGCACACATAAAAGCAAAATTATAGTTTAAGTTTATACCTTTTTCTACTTTTCTTATTCCTTCTAAGAAGGATTTAGATTTTCTATATTTGTTAAAATCTAAATATCCATCTGTAAAGTATCTTATATCTTCTTGCCTTGCTCCAAATTCATTATTATAATTTCTATAAATGATACCATTTGAACTTAATTGTTTTTGTAAGTTTAGCTTATTATAATCTTGGTAAATCTTTGAATATGGACTACTTCTTACATCGATTAATGCATTTATTTTATATTTCTTTAGAACTTCTATAAATTCATCTAACATAAAGCCTGAATATCCAATTGTATAAATGTCCTTCATGAAATCACCA
>CAZWTU010000133.1:0-4187 GCA_964637035.1 uncultured Tissierellaceae bacterium | reverse complement strand
TCTGGTATATTGGTTTTATTCCAAAGTTCAACAACTATTGATTTAACATTTTTCAAAAGTTTTTCATCAATATCTGTCCTAGGTGTTATTATTACTTTATCCTGTTCTGATGTCTTTGTTAGTATTCCTACTGTATTAGTTGTAGCTACTGTTAAGTTTGTTCCTTGGTATCTTAGGTTGATCTTTTGATCTTTTAATAATCTTAGGATAAGAGCTATAATATCTATTTCATTCCATCCATAGGGTTTTCCCATAAAATATTCTATGATTGGTTTTACTCTAATTTGCTTGTTCATATCATTTTCCAACTTTATATATCCTTCTATTTCCCTAAGGGCTAAATCATTTTTATTGACTAAAGTTTCATCCATATTGATTTGTTGTGAATCTATATCTAATATATTTTGAAGTTCATTTTGAGCTTTAATATTACTTTCTATATAGGATAATTTTGTATAAATTGAATCCGTTAAGGTTTTCATCGCATTGTTGATTATATCCTTAATTGATGATCCCCTTGTTTCAATGTTTTCTCCATTTATAAATATTGTTGATGTTTTCAATGCATCTTCTAAACTTGCTATTGCCCTATTCCTTCTACTTCTTTCTTCAGATTTTTTACCGTTAATTATTAATTGTTTGCCTTCAGGAACTTCACTCATATTTAAGGATTTTGTATATTCATTAACCCTAAGAACTTCTTCTAATTCTTCTAGATAACTACTATTATCTCCAAGTCTTAAGATCATTTCTCCCCTATCTTTTGTGTCTAACATTAAATTTACTTCTGGCATATTATATTTATCTGATAGAGGTGATAAAATATTAATCCCAATATCTCCTGTTTGTCTACCATGGTCCACTTCATCCATTATTTTATTGAAATCAAAGTCATAGTAGGGTGAATATCTATATCTTGGTGTTGGATATAATTGTCCAAATATATATTCCCTAAGTTCTTTTTTAATAATACTTTCATCTACAGAAGTTAGCTTTATATCTCTGTTTACATCTTGTTCATCATCTGTTAAGAATATATAGACTTCCCCATTTTTTTGTATTAAATGTTCTTTGGATAATATACTTAGGGATTTTATTATCTTTTCTTTTAATAAAACCTTATCTTCTTCAATATTTGAAGTCATTAAAACTGCTAAATTATCAACAGTTGCTGGCAACTCATCAATATATTTAACCATAAATAATACTTTTAATAAGTTTATGCTAAAATCATCATCTTTTAAAGCAGGATTTGCGTAAGCACCATCAATAACCCTTGTAATAGATGGGTTTAGAAATTCATATATTGTTTCAAAAAAGGCATGGAAAGGAATTAATATACCTTCTCTTTCATCCTTATATTCTATTGCTGACTCTTTAAAGGCAGACAACATGGATCTTTCACCTTCAGATAAATGCTTGCCTGAGCTTCCACGCTTTCTAACTTGTTCAAATACATTTTGTAGAAGTTTAAATTGATAGGGAATAAAAGGATAAACTAAAGCAAATTCATATTCATCTGAATATCCTATTAAGTCAGCTCTGGCCCCTTCAAAATTTATTAAGTTTCTTAAGATTGCAGATTTCTCGAAATAAATTTGTTTTAATCTTTCTTCCACATATTCATGTTTTTCTAGTATTCTTTTCTTTATAACTTCATCTACTGAAATTGAAGATAAGGATAATTTTGTATCAAATCTACCTTGAATTTTAGAAAAGTCATTTTCTCTTATTCTTTTGCTTAGTTCATCTATGGCCTCTTGGGAAGTTACTATTATCCATGCTCGCCCATGACAGTGGGAACCTAGTTCTTCTGCTATTGTTTGAAGGTTTAACATTAGAGTACTATCTTCTCCTATATATTGTCCCACTTCGTCTACTAGGAATACTAATCTGGATTTATCTCCCTTAGTGTCTAAGTATTCTTTAACTTCCTTAGCAAATCCCTCTATATCTATATTAAATTCTTTAGATCCATTTTTATGCCATTCACTAGCTGACTCTTCAGACATTCCTGTTGCCTTTGATAAAGCTGTTACAACATGGTCTCTTATAAAATAGAAAGTCCTTCTCCTATCTACCCATTCATGACCTGATGACTTTTTAAATTCTTCTTTGAATATTTCATATTTTCCTTCTGATGTTAAATATTTTTCCATATATGCTATTCCAGGATTTTCTCCATAAAATCCTTGGTGATTGTGAAACATCTTTAAAAATATTTTTAATAAGGTTTCTTGTTCTGATTTTCCTGACATTGGTGATTTAGCATCAATATTAAAGAGAATAACTTCAGTGTCTTCTCTTCCTGCTCTTTTCATATCTCCCAGTAAAAATTGATCTTCAATTTTATCATTGAAATATTCTATAGCTTCCTTTTCTTCTACTATTTTATTTTCTAGTAAGTAGGATAAGATCTTTAGAAAATGTGATTTTCCTGATCCAAAAAAGCCAGATATCCATACTCCTACCTTATCTGTAGGTGTGTCTATACTTTTTAGATAATTTTCATAAAATTTTCCAAGATGTTTATTGATTTCTTGAGTGACTACATATTCTTCAAGCTCTTGATGTATATTCTCCTTTTCATCTTGACCTACTTTTATTACTCCACTAATTGGTCTTTCAATGTCTTTAACAAACATATCTTTAATCTTCATTTAACCCACCCCTCTATTTTATATCTATTAATCTAAAGGCCCTGTAATAATTGTCATCTTTCATCTTCCCAAATAATTGTAAGGAAAGTTCATCATAGCTTCCTGGATAAAACATTATTAATGGTTTCTTATCAATTTTCTCCATCAGATTGTTTAAAATTGTATGGGATCTGACAAAGGGAAATACTTTTCCCACTCCTGTAATAAAAATAAGACCATAGTCTTCTGATTCTTCTTTTATTTTGTCCATAAATATTTTAGGTCCACAAAACAATTCCATTGCTTCAAATAATTGCTCTTTTCCATTTTCAGCTTCCATCTCAAAGATACCATGAAAGACATCCATTTCTTTTGCTAAATCCAACATCATATTATATAAATCAAATTCAATTATTTTAATTTCAGAGTCTGCTTTTTCAAATTCTTTTTTTATGAGTTTTATATAATCTCGAATTAAGAGCTCATCCCTTGCATTATAGTCAAATATATAAAAGGATATTTCATTACCTAATCCTCTACC
This sequence comes from uncultured Tissierellaceae bacterium, assembly GCA_964637035.1. Classification (GTDB taxonomy): domain Bacteria; phylum Bacillota; class Clostridia; order Tissierellales; family Tissierellaceae; genus CAZMMV01. The sequence goes on along the minus strand of CAZWTU010000133.1, from coordinate 1,007 downwards.
ATCTAAGAAGGTTTTCTCTTTTATTTTAGGTATTATTAAGTCTAATCGTTCCCTTGTTTTTGCCATCTTCCCACCTCCTTTTATCTTTATTTAAATATATCTACAAAATATTTTCCACCATTGTTTTCAAATACTCCTTTTAAATATGGATCAAGTAGTATTCTATTTAACTTCCCAGTTTTTGTGTCTTTCAAAATTTCTGCATCCATTAAAATTCTAAGATGTACCTGTTTTAATTTAGCAATCGTAGCATCTGTATATTTTGCAAAAGCTTTGTTTTGTTCTGCTTTTTCTGTAAAAAATGAATTTGAGTCTTTTAATTCTACAAAAAGATTATTAGTACTATATTTTTCGTTGATTACTTCCATCATAAATTCTTTAAATAAAAGATCTTCTTCCATAATTGCATAAAGATTTATTAACCTTCCATTGTCTATACTATCTTCTAATAGTAGTTCTTTTAATTCTAAGGGTAAAATATCTGCCCTTCGGTAGACTGTGGGCAATGCTCTTGTTACACTGCTTATCTTTTTATGTTGAAATAAATTTTCTTCTTTTATTTTTAATTTTATTTCCTTTTCTTCTAATCCCTGAAGCATAAGTTTTACAACTTGTTTGATTTCATAAAACAAAAACCATGCCCCTGTAAGATTAGCACTATATTTCTTCTCTACCATATTAAGCCTCCAACTATTCTATATTCATATTTATCAATTTCTCTACTACTTCTAATCTCCTTTTACCACATTGTTGTTTTAATATGGTCGTAAAATCTTTATCTTTAATGATTTTTGAAGAGTTATTTTCATAAAGTAATATAACTTTTTCTATCATGTCATTTTCAGAAATTTCATCTTCCCAATATCCATCTATTATTTCATTTATTACTTCCGCTATTTCCCTTTGTGTCTTATAAAACATCTTTACTTCCAAAATATCACCTCAGTTTTATTTAAATTATATCTTACTTGTATTTTATTCTTACTTTTGCTATATTGCAAGGTTTA
>CAZWTU010000132.1:0-4193 GCA_964637035.1 uncultured Tissierellaceae bacterium | reverse complement strand
TATTTATACAATTGATAAATAGTTAAGGATTTGCATAAATATATTTTGTTAAGAAAGCTTTAAGGGGTTTAATTAAAGGGAAATGGTATTATTGACACATTAAAAAAATGGGTATATCATATAAATAGACCAAGAGAAAGATTTATTAAATTTATTTATAAGTTAAGGTGAGATATGTATGTCAAACTCTCAAATAACAAAATTAGCATTAGCTGATTCCATGAAGGAACTTATGGAAGAAAAACCTATGTCTAAAATTACCATAAATGATATTACAGAAGTTTGCAATTTGAGTAGAAAAAGTTTTTATTATCATTTTAAAGATAAATATGATTTAGTAAATTGGATATTTTACACTGAATTTGTTTCTGTAGTACAAAAAACATCTTCCACTGATATGTGGGATTTATTAGGAAGTATTTGTAAGTATTTATATGACAACAAAGTTTTTTATTGCAATGCTTTAAGAGTAACAGGACAAAATTCCTTTTCAGATTATTTTATAGAGATACTAGAGCCTTTTATGCTGATAAACTTTGGGAATATACTTGAAAACCACGGAGATAAGGAGTTTCTGTCTACATATTTTGCAGATGCAACTCGGGTAGCGATTACTAGATGGTTAATTGAGGACAAGGATATCCCGCCTGAAAGATTTGTAAATCTAACTAGAACTGCCATTGAAGGGATTGCTTTAAAGGTAATAGAAGATATAAAAGAAGAGTAAATTATAGATAATTTACTCTAATAAGATTTGGAAAGGATTTCAGTTAAGGACATATTTTCAATATTAAGATTTTCATTTCTATGGAATTTGGAAGAAGAGATATCTCCATTTTCCATAATAGTAAAAATACAAGGGTCTACAGATATATTTTTATCGATTCTAGCAATATCCTCATATAAATCTATTAAAAATGAAGAATGCTTTTGATTTGTTTTTGAATTAAAAACATAGTCTTGTATAAGACCTGCGTTTTCTTTGCTGCAATTTTTAGATTCCATAAGGATTCCAAAAGGCGACTTAATATTTATGATTTCATGAACCCATTTATCGCTTAAAATATCATTAATGTTCTCATTTCCATAATAGCTATAAAGTCCAAATAAACATTTGTTATTGGAAAGTAATTGAATTGTATTTTTAAGATTATCACTATTAATCTGTGGCTCATATAAGATTAGGACCACAGTATTTTTAGATGATTTTATTTTAGATATATTTTCCTCTCTAAGAATATTTGGAGACATATAGAGTATAAAAGCACAATCAGGATTTTCTTTCAATATATTTGACAAACCATCCAGATTATTTATAAATAACATATAGGTATGGATACCTATTCTTTTGCCCTGCTTAATAATATCTTTAATAGAGTCAAGATTTATCTTGTTATCTGTGTGTTTTCTTAGGTCGAATATAATCGTCCATGGAACATTATAACCATAGGTTTTTTTATGTTGTCGAATCTTTTTTGCACCCTTAGTCCAACTATTGTATCCTAAATTTATTCCAAAGCTTTTAATAATATCGTGATCTACATTATTAATTAGGTCTAATACTATATCATAATATGGACTATCTAAATTAGCTAACATAGTTTGCATTAATTTTAATATATCTTTTTGAAAGGGGCTACTGGCAAAATGGTTAGCCAAGTCAACTAAATTGCGAATCCCTCTCTTTGGGTTGTCTTCTATATCTCGGATGCCTTTATTTATTGCAGCTTCAATCATTTTTATAGTTATACGGGTATCTATCATCTAGTTCACTCCTTTTATCTATCAATAAAATAATAAGACATATAATAGGTATTGTAAAGAGACAATTACAAGTATTGTCTTAAAGTGTTACAAAAACAGATTTCTGGGAAGTTTTAAGACACAAGGATTTTTTGTCCAATGTAAAAAATAGGAATTTATTTTATAATAAAACTAAGAATTATAATCATTCAAAATTCTAAATAAAAGCTTACTAGATACTAAAGGGGGTATTGGTGTGATAAGTAATAGCGTTATAGAACAATTCCAGATTTTCGGATTAAAGAAGATCCTTGGTTATTTAGATTCTGACCCAGATAAGAATATTCCTAAGATAATGGATTGGATTGGGAAAATTGATAAAGCGGGTCATGTCTCATCTAAAATGGATGTCATAAGAGAATTTCTTGAAGATGAAGATAGTAATTGGTATAAGCTTATGGAAAGTGCTTATACTGATATTGATGAAGGTGTTAGAAAGAAGTTGTTTGAGAATTTTTTAATTCATGCAAATATGATAGGTCTGCAAAAAGAGAAAAAATCAAGAGAAAAATATAATTGCAATGTTCCTTGGGCTATATTAATGGATCCAACTTCTGCATGCAATCTGAAATGTACTGGCTGTTGGGCAGCTGATTATGGAAATAAACTTTCAATGAGTTACGAGACTTTAAATAATATAATAGAACAAGGAAAAGAACTTGGTATTTATATGTTTATATATTCTGGCGGAGAGCCTATGATGAGGAAAAAGGATATTATCAAATTATGCGAAAAACATAATGATTGTGTATTTTTAGCCTTTACAAATGGAACTCTAATAGATGATGAATTTGCTGATGAAATGTTAAGGGTAAAAAACTTTGTTCCAGCAATAAGTGTAGAAGGTTTTGAAGAAGAAACTGATTTTAGGCGTGGAGGGGGAACATATAAAGCTGTAGTAGAAGCTATGGAAATATTAAAAAATAAGAAGTTACCCTTTGGCATATCTTGTTGTTATACTAGTAAAAATGTTGATGTAATGGGTAGTGAAGAATATTTTGATGATATGATAGAAAAAGGTGCAAAATTTGCATGGTTCTTCACATATATGCCTGTAGGAATAAATGCAGCACCTGAACTCATGGCTACTGCAGACCAAAGAGAATATATGTATAATCAAATAAGGGAATTCCGTAAGACCAAATCAATATTTACTATGGATTTTTGGAATGATGGAGAGTATGTAGATGGATGTATAGCAGGAGGCCGCAGATATCTGCATATTAATGCTAATGGAGATATAGAACCTTGTGCTTTTATACATTATTCAGATTCAAATATTTATGAACATACACTAATAGAAGCTTTCCAAAGACCATTATTTATGGAGTATAAAGAAAATCAACCATTTAATGAAAATCATTTACAACCATGTCCACTATTAGACAATTATGGTAAATTGGCAGAGATGGTTGATAAATCTGGTGCAAAATCAACAGATTTAGAAAATCCAGAAGATGTACATGATTTATGTTTAAAGTGTAAAAAGCCAGCTAAAGAATGGGAGATTAGTGCAGATAGAATTTGGGAAGAAAATCTGCCATCTAATAAAAAAGATATTGAAAAAGCTAATGTTTAAGATTATCCCCTTGCATATGTAAGGGGATAAATTAATATGTAGGAGTGATAGGTTTGAAGCAAAGAAAGGAAATGAAATTACTAGAAAAGCTTAGGTATCTTCCATTAATTATTATAGGGATATTGTTTATATTTTTTGCATTACATTACAAGGAATTGTCAGTGCAACCTATATTAAACTTTACACCATCTAATTATTTTTTAGCAGGCATAATAATGATATTTATTTTTGCAATAAAGTCTGTTTCTATGATTATACCTCTTACAGTTCTTTATATTAGTTCAAGTATTTTATTTACTTGGTATTGGGCTATAATAGTAAATCTTATAGGATTATTTGTATGTATGACTATTCCATATTACATAGGAAAATTTTCTGGTAAAGATTTAGTAGATAAACTTATATCAAAATATTCCAAAGTCAATAAGATTAACAATATCAAAGCAAATAATGAATGGATATTAGTATTTATTGTAAAGATACTAGGGTTTATACCAAATGAAGTAAGTAGTATAGTTTTAGGTTCTTTAAATACTGAGTATAAAACATTTGTTATAAGTTCAGTACTTGCAAAATCTCCATCTATGATAGCTACAACTTTACTAGGTGCTAATATTAATAAACCAGGAACACCAGGCTTTAAATTATCCATTGCAATAGCAATAGTAGCTTTTATATTTATTGTTTTTATATACTGGAAAAACAGAAATACACTTAAATCTTAAGATTTAATATAGAATTATAAAAGAAGTTAAAGTTTTTTTCATTTTTCTGTTGACATAAAAAATTAAATATGATAAATTTTACTTAT
>CAZWTU010000131.1:0-4236 GCA_964637035.1 uncultured Tissierellaceae bacterium | reverse complement strand
GTTTTTTTCATTTTTCTGTTGACATAAAAAATTAAATATGATAAATTTTACTTATTAGCACTCTAATGATTAGAGTGCTAATAAATTCATATACAAGAGAAAGGATAGATAAAAATGGCGAAAAGGGAATTTAAAGCAGAATCAAAAAGACTATTAGATTTAATGATTAATTCGATTTATACACATAAGGAAATATTTATAAGAGAGCTTATTTCAAATTCATCTGATGCAATTGATAAAATTTATTATAAGGCCTTAACAGACGACAGTATAACTTTCAGTAAAGATGATTATTATATAAGAATTGAAACAGATAAGGATAATAGAATATTAAAGGTGATAGATACCGGAATAGGAATGTCTAAAACTGAGTTAGAAGAAAACCTAGGTACCATAGCAAATAGTGGATCCTTTGATTTCAAAAATAAAAATGAAATAAAAGATGGTTTCGACATAATTGGACAGTTCGGTGTAGGCTTTTATTCGGCATTTATGGTGGCCGACAAGGTTACTGTAATCAGTAAGACCTTTGGACAAGATAAGGCCTACAAATGGGAATCAGAGGGTGCAGAGGGCTATACCATAGAGGAATATGACAAGGAAACTCTTGGAACAGAAATCATATTGGAAATAAAGGATAATACAGAAGATGAAAACTATGATGAATTCCTAGAAGAATATAGGTTGAGGGGAATAATTAAAAAATATTCAGATTTCATAAGATATCCAATTAAAATGGAAGTTACAAAGTCCAGACTAAAAGAAGATAGTAAAGAAGAATATGAAGATTATAAAGAAGAAGAAATAATAAATAGTATGGTTCCTATTTGGAGAAAAAACAAGAGAGAATTAACTGAAGAAGATTATGAAAACTTCTACCAAGAAAAACACTATGGCTTCGATAAACCACTGAAATCAATACATTTAAGCATAGATGGTATAATTAGGTATAATGCTATACTTTATATACCAAGCCAAACACCCTATGATTTCTATACCAGTGAGTATGAGAAGGGCTTAGAATTATATTCAAGCGGTGTTATGATAATGGATAAAACTCCAGACTTATTACCAGATTATTTTAGTTTTGTAAAAGGGGTAGTAGATTCAGAGGACCTATCTTTAAATATATCTAGGGAATTGTTACAACATGATAGACAACTACAATTAATGGCAAAAACAATTGAAGAAAAGATAAATGCAGAATTGAAATCTTTATTGGAAAATGAAAGAGATAAGTATGAGGAATTTTTCAAGAATTTTGGCAGAAACCTTAAATATGGAATATACAGTGACTATGGAATGAATAAAGAAAAATTACAAGACTTGCTAATATTTTACTCATCAAAGGAAAAGAAAATGGTAACCTTTAAAGAATACGTTGAAAAAATGTCTGAAGACCAAAAATATATTTATTATGGAACAGGAGAGTCAATAAATAGAATAGATAAAATGCCTCAAACGGAACTATTAAAGGATAAGGGATATGAAATACTTTATTTAACTGAGGATATTGATGAATTTGCCATAAAAATGTTAAGAGAATATGATGAAAAAGAGTTCAAATCTATATCTTCTGGAGACTTAGGCATAGAAAACACCGAAAACAAAGAAGAAATTGAAACAGAAATTGAGAAAAACAAAGATTTATTTACATCTATGAAAGAAATCTTAGAAGAAAAAGTAAAAGATATTAAACCAACAAAAAGACTTAAAAATAATCCAGTTTGTTTGTCAGCGGAAGGAGAACTTTCCATAGAAATGGAAAAAGTTTTAAGTGCTATGCCAGATAACCAAGGAATACAGGCTGAAAAAATATTAGAAATAAATGTAGACCATAAAGTATATGGAAAACTTAAGGATTCTTTTGAAAATGATGAAGAAAAATTCAAATTATATACTAAGCTTCTTTATAATCAAGCTTTATTAATAGAGGGATTACCAATAGAGGATCCTGTAGAGTTTACAAATAATATATGGCAGTTGATGTAAAAAATTGAGACCTTGGTCTCAATTTTTTTTATAATATGTTTAGTGATTCTTGTAAAGACATATGATAGGATACATTTTGCCCCTTTTAATCCTAATATATTAAGACAATTTAATATACTTTTATTTGATTTGGACTAGCAAAATTAAAGTATATATGGTATAATAATGAAGTATTACATACTATACATACTATATATAGTATGTAATGCTTATGTAAACAAAGGAGGACATATCAATGCTAAAGGTAGAAAAGAGGAATGGAAGTATAGTTACATTTGAAGAAGAAAAGATAGCAAATGCCGTGCTAAAGGCAATGGAAGAATCAGAATTAGGTGGCAATGAAGAACTTGCAAAAGAAATTGGACAAAAAGCCCATGAAAAATTTGGGGATCTAGATGTAGTACATATTGAAAAGATTCAGGACTTTGTTGAGATAGCTCTTATGATGACAAGGCCAGAAGTGGCTAAGCTTTATATTATTTATAGAAATGAAAGAGCTAAGCTAAGGGAACAAGGTTGGGTAATGAGTGATCTTCAAAGAGATATTTATGAAAAGAAATATAGATATGAGGGAGAATCCTTTGATGGATTTTTAACTAGGGTAAGTGGAGGCAACAATCCTGTTAAAAAAGCAATAAAAGACAAGAAACTTATGCCCGCAGGCCGTATTTTAGCAGGCCGTGGATTAGATAAATTAGGAAGAAAAATCACGCTTTCAAATTGTTATGTAATGCCAAAGGTTGAGGATAATATTGAGGCAATATTTGATACTGCAAAATATTTAGCTAAAACTTATTCCTATGGTGGGGGTTGTGGACTTACTTTGTCTAAGTTGAGACCAAAGGGAGCAAGAGTAAATAATGCTGCTAATACTACAACTGGTGCAGTTAGTTTTATGGATTTATTTTCCATGGTAACAGGCCTTATTGGTATGAGAGGTAGACGTGGGGCTTTAATGCTTAATATGGATTGTGATCATCCTGATATAGAGGATTTTATAGATGTAAAAAATGATTTATCAAAGGTAAACTATGCAAATATATCTGTAAATGTAAATGATGAATTTATGAATGCAGTGGAAAAAGATGAGGAATATACACTATATTTTAAAGTAGAATCTACTGGAGAAGAAATAATTAAGAGAATAAGGGCAAGGGAATTATTTTATAAATTAGCCCTAAATAATTGGAATATGGCAGAACCAGGAATATTATATAAAAACCGTATAGATACATGGAATTTAATGAGTGAAGATGAAGATTTTGAGTTTGCAGGAGTTAATCCTTGTGCAGAAGAAACTTTACCGGCTTTTGGATCTTGTAATTTATCATCTATTAACTTATCAGAGTTTGTGAAGGATCCTTTTACAAGTGAAGCAAAATTTGATTACAATGGATTTAAAGAAATGGTTAAAGATGGGGTAATATACCTTAATGAAATTTTAGATGAAAATATGAATCTACATCCCTTAGAGCAGCAAAGAGAAATGTCTAGGGATTTAAGACAAATTGGTCTTGGAATCATGGGACTAGCAGATATGTTTATAAAAATGGGAATTAAATATGGGTCTAAGGAATCCTTAGATTTAGTTGATAAAGTAGGAAGTACACTGGTGAATGAAGCTCTTAAACAATCAGCATTACTTGCTAAGGAAGACGGACCATTTCCAAAATACAAGGCTGAAGCTGTACTAAAGTCCCCCTATCTACTAGCTAATGCAAATGAAGAAGTCTTAGGATTAATAAAGGAACATGGTCTTAGAAATAGCCAGCTTCTTACAATAGCTCCAACAGGAAGTATATCAACATTAATTGGATGTAGTAATGGTGTTGAACCTATATTCCAAGTGTCATATACTAGGAAATCAGAATCTTTACATCATCAAGACACATATTATAAGGTATTTACACCTATAGTAAAGGAATATATGGAAATAAATAATTTAACTAAAGAAGAGGAACTTCCTGATTTCTTTATAACTACTACAAATTTGGATTATAAAGATAGGATAGAAGTCCAAGCTACATGGCAAAAATATATAGATGCAAGCATCTCTTCTACTGTAAATGTGCCAAATGAGTTTACTGTAGAAGAAGTGGAGGAATTATATATTTATGCTTGGAAGAGAGGAATAAAGGGAATTACAATATATAGAGATGGTTGTGCAAGGTCAGGAATACTAATTTCTGATAGTTCAAAGAAAACCAGATTAGATAAAATAGACCAACTTAAAAATGAAATTGA
>CAZWTU010000130.1:0-4284 GCA_964637035.1 uncultured Tissierellaceae bacterium | reverse complement strand
CTTACAAGCCTAAGAGCATTTCCATAAGCTATCTTCTCCATGTCACCTGATGAAAATCCTGCTTTTTCTAAGGCAATAAATAGCCTGCCCATATCTCCCACATTATCTATCTCTAAGTCTCCACTCATACCATCAAAGTCAGCCCCAATTGCCACTAGATCAATCCCGCCCTTATTTCTCATATGCTTAATATGGTTAACCATAAACTCTACCCTGCTTTTCTTACTTGCATCTAGAAAATCTGGCAATAAATTAAGTCCCATTACTCCACCACTATCAGCAAGTATCTTAATCATTTCATCAGTAAGGTTCCGGCTTTCATTAGCTAGGGCCCTACAATTAGAATGTGTAGCTACAAAAGGCATTTTAGAATGTTTGGCAACATCATAGAAACCCCCATCTGATAGGTGAGATACATCTATAACCATACCAAGATGGTTCATCCTTTCTATTACTTCAAAGCCAAAAGGCTTAAGACCCTTAGCCATCAATTCAGGGTTTTCTGAGTTTGAAAATCCTATAGAGTTTTCCTGCATCCACATGAGACCTAAAAATCTAAATCCCATTTCATAAACTTCATCAATTCTCTCAATCTTACCATCTAATACCCCACCATCTTCAATGGTTAAAAAGGCGGATAGCTTTTCATTAGCCATATTTCTTTCATAATCCGCATAATTTCTAGCCAATCCTATTTCATCTTTATTGATTTCTATTTCAGAAATCATTTTTTTGTGCATTTCCTTTAGAAATTCATAAGGAGTCCCCTTATAGCCCTTCTGAGACAATGTTTCAATGGGTATATATGCGGCAAACATCTGTGCAGAAGCTCCTACCTTTTTTAATTTATTTATATCCACTTGTAAATTGTTTGCTTTAAGATTGGGAAAGGAACCATCTTTTGAAGGAAACATCATTCTTAAAAATGTATCACAGTGTAAGTCAACAAGGCCTAACTTGCTCATCTTCATTCTCCTAACTATTTTTATTTACCCCATCATATGCAAGTCCATACGCCTTGCCTGGTATAAATTTACCCTGTCCTTTTTCTCCTACATATTTACCATCTTCTACTATCAACTCTCCCCTTAAGAATACCTTTTCTGGACGTCCAATTTGTTCCATTCCTTCAAAGGAATTATAATCTACACCTTGCAGGCTGGTCTCATTTGAAATGGTTGATTTCACATGTGGATCATATATTACTATATCTGCATCATATCCAACCCCAATATGTCCTTTTCTATGTCCTAGCCCATTATTTTTAGCTGGAGTAGTTGCTATTAAATCTACAAATTGTTGCCTTGATATTTTCCCTTCTTCTACACCATATGTCCACATTAAGGCAAACCTGTTTTCCATACCTGGTGCTCCATTAGGAATGTCCCTAAAATCTTTAATTCCCATATGCTTTTGTTTGCCCCAGTCAAATCCACAATGGTCTGAACTTATGGCATTTAGCCAGCCATTCCTTACTGATTCCCAAAGATAATCCCTATCTTCCTTTTCACGTAAAGCTGGTGAACATACATATTTAGCTCCCTGGAAATCTTCCTTGGCTAAGTTCTCCTTATCTAATAATAAATAGTGGCTACATGTTTCACCATAAACTGGAAAGCCCTCACTTTGGGCCTTTTTAATTGCATCAACTGCTCCCTTAGTGGTTACATGTACTACATAAAGAGGTGCATCCATAAGTTTAGCAATATTTATAGCCCTTTCTGTAGCTTCTACTTCTACTAAAGGTGGCCTAGATACTGCATGGGAGTATGGACCATATTCTCCTTTTTCTATACAATCTTTTTGCAATACATCTATTAAATCAGCATTTTCTGCATGGACCATTATGGTAACCCCTACATCTCTTGCTTTTTGCATTGCCCTTGCAATAGTCTCATCATCTGCATGAAAAAACAATCCTTTATAGGCCATAAACAGCTTAACTGTAGGATAACCAGCTTCTGGCAATTCCTCTATTTCATCAAACACACCAGTACTAGGGTCAGTAATTACTCCATGAAATGAATAATCAACCATTGCTATTCCTTCAGCATTTTCTTTTCTATAATCATCAATTGTATCTATTAATCCTTTTCCTTCAATTTGATTTACAAATTCAATAACTGTAGTAGTACCACCCACTGCTGCTGCATTTGAAGTCTCAAATCCCCTGACCTTTTCTCCCTTAAAATCAAACGAAAAGTGAACATGCTGGTCTACCCCACCAGGAAGCACAAATTTCCCCTTTGCATCTACAATTTCCTCTGCCTTTACATCTAGATCTTTACCTATTGCTTGTATTTTCCCGTCTTTTACAAATACATCCCCTAGAAATTCATCTACTGCTGTTACAACCCTTCCATTTTTAATTAATAAAGCCATAGATAATCCTCCTTTTTTTATTTTACAATTATTTTACCCCTGCCAACTTAATTACTGTTCCTATAAGTAAATCACAACCCATTTTTATATCTTCCATTTTAGTCATTTCATCTGGACAATGACTTTTCCCATCTATACTGGGAACAAATATCATACCTACATCACTTATATTTGCAAACATAGCCGCATCGTGGACTGCTCCGCTATTCATAAGCTTGTAACCGTATTTCTTTTCTTTTGCTACACTTTCAATAACATCTACTATTTTACTTGATAATTTTACAATGTCTGACCCTCCAACTAATTCAACACCTATACCTAAATCATATTTTATTTGCAATTCTTGCCTTTTACTTTCTAATGCCTGGGAAACTATTTCTATCCCCTTGTCTTCTACATCTCTTATATCTACAAAAATTTCTACTTGATTAGCTATTACGTTACTAGCGTTTGGATGGCAATGTATTTTTCCCACAGTAACTACAGTGTTTCTAAGGGCCTTATTTTCTCCTATATCCTTTAAATATAAAATCATTTCCGCCGCTGGAATCATAGGGTCTTTCCTAAGATTCATAGGTGTAGTACCAGCATGGTTTGATATTCCATTAAAAGTAAGCTTATATGACTTCATCCCAACTATGGCTTTTACAATGCCAATGGGGAGATTTTCCTTGTGGAGTATTCCTCCTTGTTCAACATGAAGTTCGATCATAGCCTTTACATCTTTTGCCTTTACCACTTGATCCTCAATTTTATCTATTTCTAATCCAAAATCTTTCATCACTTTATAGGCGCTTTCACCCTGGTCATTTTTTAACATTTTTATGTCTGTAAGATTGTAGAATCCTGTTAAAGCTTTACTTCCTACCATTGTTGTACCAAAGTTTGACCCCTCTTCCTCTGCAAAGGCAATAAATTCAATAGGATTATTTAATTCTAGCTTATTTTCATTTAAAACTCTTATTAATTCAAGTCCTGCAACTACTCCCGTAAGCCCATCAAATTTACCCCCATTTGGAACCGTATCAATATGGGAACCTACCATTATAGATGGCTTATGCTTATTTTTATCATTCATATATTTGGCCCTAATATTTCCAACCCCATCTACTTCAATAGATAGTCCTAAATCCCTAAGGGCATTCATTAAATACTCTCTTACTTTTTTATCTTCCTTACTATAAGAAAGTCTTGTACATCCTAAATCAGGAGTGGCTGTTATCCTTCCTATCTTTTCTATATCCCTTCCTATCCTATCTATACTTGACTCCATTTGTAAAACCCCCCTTTCTTATTTTATTCCCCTTACCATTAAAAATAAACAAAACCTCCACCTCTTTAGCTTTACCTAGTCCTAAAGAAGTGAAGGTTTTAAATTCAATCTATCTTATTGCATCTTTCAATACTTTTCCTAAACTAGTAATTCCCTCTACTATTCTTTCATTATCCATATTTGAATAGTTTAGTCTAAATGTATTTTCATTGCCACCATTAGGATAGAAAGATCCTCCAGGTACATAGGCTACATTTTGTTTTAAGGCTTCTACTGCCAATTCTCTAGCATTCATATACTCTGGCAATACTACCCAAGTAAACAATCCACCCTCTGGATAAGTGTATGTTGCTTCCTTAGGAAATTCTTCTTCAATAGTTTTCATCATAAGATCTCTTCTTACCCTATAAAGGTCTATTATCTTTTGAATATGAGCATCTAAGTCATAATGTTCAAAGAATTTAGCTACTTCCATTTGTGATATAGTACTTGATTGTAAGTCAGCACCTTGTTTTAGCATAATAAATTTGTTTAAAAACTCAGGTTCTGCAACTACCCATCCAAGTCTCAATCCTGGACATAAGATTTTTGAGAAAGTACCTAAAAATGCTACTCTTCCCTCTGTATCA
>CAZWTU010000129.1:0-4394 GCA_964637035.1 uncultured Tissierellaceae bacterium | reverse complement strand
CTAAACCTCTGATCATGACCTATCATTACATAAATTTTCTTCCTTTCTAAGGTTAAAATTATATATAAAAAAATAGACGAATCTATATTTCATCTATTTATTGTACTTAAGTGTTTGATTTTATTATTACATTCATATATATACTAATTTCTAAGAGTTGCTTTCATTTTATCTTTATTTAAAATAATCTCTATAGCTTCTATAATAGATCTAGTCACTATATCAGCATGTAATAAAAGCTTTCCCGATGCACCTTCTCCTTCTATTATCCCAATAGATATGGCTGCTTTTTTAAACATTTCTATATCATTAAATCCATTACCCACACATATAGTGTTTTCTCCACCTAAACTTTCTACTATATCCCTTTTAAATTTACTTGTGTCATCTTTTGGAAAAGTTAAAACCTTGGCATTTATATTGCTACATTCTTTCTTTACAGTACCAAAGGTATTTGCTGTAAGTATATGTATTTTAAAATGTTTATCTAACCTATTTAATAACTCCCTTACCCCTTCTAATATTTCCCCATCTACTGCTATAGTTCCATTATAATCAAATACTACATTTTCTATTTCTATATTATCCCTACCTGGTATTTCGTATATTAACATGGCCTTCCCTCCATTTATAGTTTATCCATATATTCCTTCTATATATTCTTTAGTTTTATCGTCTTTAGGGTTTGAAAAGATTTTTTCTGTTTCATCATATTCTATTAATTCACCATCTAATATAAAAGCTGTGTAGTCAGATATTCTTTTGGCCTGTGCCAAGTTATGAGTTACTATAACTATAGTATAATCTTTAGAAAACCTTAATAACATTTCTTCTATATTTTCAGTGTTTTTAATATCTAAAGAAGAACAAGGTTCATCTAATAATAAAACCTCTGGATTTACAGTAAGTGCCCTTGCAATGCAAAGCCTTTGTTGTTGACCCCCTGATAATTTGGTGGCTAACATATTTAAATCATTATTAATTTCATTAAAAAGTCCTACTCTCTTTAAAGTAGTTTTAACTATATTATCTAATTCTTTTTTATCTTTAGTACCATAATATATAGGAGCATATGATAAATTTTTATATATTGGAAAAGGAAAAGGTGTAGGCTTTTGAAATACCATACCAATCATTTTTCTTATATTATCTTTCTCATATGATAATATATCTTTATTTTTAAATAATATATCTCCTGTGAAATTGCCTCCATTTTCTTCTAACATTAGATTTAAAGTTGTAAGTAAAGTTGATTTTCCACAACCAGATGGACCTATTATTGCCGTTATCTTGTTTTTTTTTATATTCATGGATAAATCCTTTATTATTTCTTTATCTCCATAATTTACAAATAGATTGTTTATTTTAAGTATATCCATTACCTATCATTCCTTTTTGTAATATTTAAAGTTGAAGCAGTTATATTTATTATAAGCAAAATCATTATTAGCACCAAAGCAGTTCCATAGGCCTTTTCTAAAGATATACCTTCTCCTGTCAACATATATAAATGGAAAGGTAATGCCATAACTGGTGCAGACAAAGTCTTTGGTATTGGAGCAAATAATACTGCAGCTGTTAGTATAATAGGTGCAGAAGCTCCCATTGCAAATCCTCCTGCCATGGTTATTGCAGAGATAATATCAGTTTTGCATAAAGGTAATATTAGTCTAAGTATAGTATAGGGTTTTGATATTCCAAGGGCATAAGAAGAACCTATTATATCCTTATTCACTTCACTTAATGTTTTTTCCACCCTAACCTGAATATAAGGAAATATCATAATTCCTAAAGTTATACCCCCTGATAATAAAGATCTTCCTAGTCTTAAATTAAGTACCAATAAGGTATATCCAAATAACCCCAAAACTATAGAAGGGATTCCTGCCATAGTTTGTACTATTAAATGTATAATACTTTCAATTCTTTTAGATTTGGCATAAAATACAGAATATAAAGAAGTTGAAATAGCTAATATTGAGGCAAATATACAAGCTATAAACATAAGGAATAAGCTTCCTACAATAGCGGGGAATATGCCTCCCTCTGATCCAATAGGCATACCCTTTGGATTTCCAAATATAAATTCTAGGTTTATAGAAGATAAACCATTTATAAAAATATATCCAAATATAAATGTCACTATAAGAAATACGATTATAGTACTAATTATAATCCATGTCTTGAATATAAGGTCTTTAGTTTTCACATTCATTTTTATCAATCCTTATCTACATTTATAATTTTATACTTACTTTAATAAAATGTAATACTATATTTATAATTATTAATAATATCATAAGTACAAAACCAGCAGCAAATAGTGAGTGATAATGTAAACTACCTACTTCTGCCATACCCATTTCAAGAGCAATAAGGGATGGTATTGTTTGTGTCTTTTTAAGTAAACTAGGCATTAATGGTGCATTTCCTATAACCATCATAACTGCCATAGTTTCACCCATACCTCGCCCTAAAGCTAAAACTATAGCTGCTAAAATACTTCTTCTACTTTCAGGTAATATAATATTTTGTATCATATAAGATTTAGAAACTCCTAATGCATTTGAGTGTTTTGAATGTTCTTTATAGGATTTCTCCATAGATTCATCGCAAGTAGAAATTATATAAGGCAACATCATTATGGCTAGAACTATTCCTCCAGCTAATACAGATTCCCCAGAGGGAAATGAAAACTTTATTTCAAAAAACTTTACCAAAACTAATAAACCTATAAAACCATATATCACTGAGGGTATTCCAGCTAATATATCTACAATTCCCCTTATTAATCTTCTTCTATTACCCTTTGTATAACTTGATATAACAACAGAAAAACCAACCCCTATAGGTAATGCAATTATTATCCCTACCGAAGATGTATAAAGTGTGCCTAGTATGATGGGTAGTATTGATAATTTATCTGGGCTATTTAAAGGGTTCCAACTCTTCCCTGATATAAATTTCAGTATAGGCACTTCCTTAAAAAATGCCATACTTTCTTTAAATATAAATATAACTATAAATCCAAGTAGGAATAAAGAAATTAAGGTCAATATTTTTATTATAAAGTTAAAAATCTTTTCTCTTATCTTTCTCATCCTATCACCTCAAAACATAATTAACTAATATTTTAATACATAAATAAATCCAAGGGCCAAAGCCCTTGAATTTAGTTTGCTGGTACAAAACCCATTTCTTCAATAATTTTTGATCCTTTTTCAGATGTAACCATATCCATAAATGCTTTTTGTTCTTTTGTAAGGCTACCCTTTTTAACTACTATAAGAGGTCTAGATATTTTATATGAACCATTTACTATATTTTCTACTGTTGGCTCAACACCATCAACTTTCAAAGGAATAAGTTTTCCTTGATTTTGATTAACCATACCAAAAGAAGCATATCCTATAGCATCTTTGTTTTCTATTACCTTTGTTACTAATGCACCCATAGAAGGAGCTTGTATAGCATCTTCTCTAACTTCTGTGTCCCCCATTATACTCTTTTGGAATACTCCATGAGCTCCACCACCTAAATCTCTAATAACTACTACAATTTCTTTGTGCTCTAGGCTACTATCTACTTGGTCCCAATATTTATATTCACCTGAAAATACTTTTTCTATCTCTTCCGAACTTAAATCATCTTTTATTTCATTTAATGGATTCTCTGGATTGATTGAAATAGTTAGTGCATCAATACCAAGGGTAAAAGCTTCCATATCTCCAAGTTTTTCTACTTCTTCATCTTTTATCTCTCTTGCTAACATTCCAAAATCACTAGTTCCTTCTAATGCTGCCTTAACACCAGCTCCAGATCCTCCTGCAGAAACATAAATAGATATATTTTTCTCTGGAAATTCTGAATCTACTTTATCCCAAGTACCATATTCTTCAATAAAGTCTGTGGCTAAAGCTGACATTACAGGTGCTAAAGTAGATGAACCATTGTATGTGATTTCAGATTTAGAATCACTGCCACTACCTTGAGTTCCACATCCTGTTAAAACCACTCCAAATATTAATATAACTGATAACAATAAAGAAATTCGCCTTTTCATATTTTATCCTCCTAGATACAGTTCTTATTTTTAATTATAAATATTTCATTCACCTTCTCCATATTACATCATGTTCTTAATCAAGGCCAATAGATAATACTAATGATTGCTGTTCTTAGCATAAGTTTTACCTATAGTAGGTTAGGCTCTTATATTAATATTACAGAAAATATACACCTATAATAACAACTTCGACTTTACCTGTTTTAAAATGATATTAGTTGATTTTGAATATACTTCACCCTCCTTCGCTTCACTCTTCTTCTTGGACCTGTCTCTACTTACTTCGTAAGTAGGTCTAGGGCTTCAACGTGCCTTGAGAGGTCAATAA